>JAVWHX010000008.1:0-47910 GCA_036639875.1 Coprobacillus sp. | reverse complement strand
TTAATGGGAGATAAGGTTGAACCAAGAAGAGAATGGATAGAAGATAATGTTCAATTCTCATTAGAAGATGCTTTTGATGCATTTACAATTAATCAATAAGGAGGGGAAGCATGAGAGATAAAATTATTACACAGTCACTTGATGACATTATGGGTGATCGTTTTGGTAAATATTCTAAATATATTATTCAAGATCGTGCTTTGCCCGATGTAAGAGATGGTTTAAAACCAGTTCAACGTAGAATATTATATGCAATGTACAAAGAAGGAAACACACATTTAAAACCTTATCGTAAGAGTGCTAAGACAGTCGGAAATGTTATTGGTAACTATCATCCTCATGGTGACAGTTCTGTCTATGATGCCATGGTGCGATTATCACAAGATTGGAAAATGCGTATTCCGCTTGTTGATATGCAAGGAAATAACGGTTCTATTGATAACGACCCTGCTGCAGCTATGCGTTATACAGAAGCAAGACTTTCGGCCATTGCATTAGAATTGTTGAAAGATATTGATAAAGATACTGTTTTAATGTCATTGAATTTCGATGATACTGAATACGAGCCAACTGTTGTTCCAGCTAAATATCCAAACTTACTTGTAAATGGAGCAACTGGAATATCAGCAGGTTATGCAACTGATATTCCACCACATAACTTTGAAGAAGTTATTGATGCAGCAATCTATCGTATTGCTCATCCACAATGTTCTTTAGACAAACTTATGGAGTTTATGAAAGGTCCTGATTTTCCTACTGGAGCAATTGTTGAAGGAAAGCAAGGTATTAGACAAGCTTTTCAAACAGGTAAAGGAAAAGTTGTTGTAAGATCAGTAACTCAAATTGTTGAAGAAAAAACAATGAATAAGATTGTTGTGAGTGAAATTCCATACGAAGTGAATAAAGCTGAATTGGTGAGAAAATTAGATGAAATTCGTTTTAATAAGAGCATTGATGGAATTATAGAAGTGAGAGATGAATCAGATCGTAATGGATTAAGTATCGTTATTGATTTAAAGAAAGATGTTGATGTTCAAAATACATTAAATTACTTCTTTAAAAATACTGATTTACAAAAGAACTATAATTATAATATGGTTGCTATAAAAGACAAAAGACCTATTTTAATGGGAATTGAAGCTATCTTAGATGGTTATATTAAACATCAAATAGAAGTGATTACAAAACGTTCTTTATTTGATTTAGAAAAAGCTGAGGAAAGAAAACATATTGTTGATGGTTTGATCAAAGCAGTATCAATCTTAGATGAAGTTGTTGCTGCAATCCGTAAATCAAAAGATAAACAAGATGCAAAAAATAACATTCAAGAAAAGTTTGGTTTTACTGAAAAACAATCTGAAGCAATTGTTACTTTACAACTTTATCGTTTGACAAATACCGATATTGTTGCTTTAGAAGGTGAAAAAAGTGAACTAGAATCATTAATTCAAATGTTAAATGATATTTTACATAGTGATACTGTCCTTAGAAAAGTTATTGTTGATGAACTTAAACGGGTTAGGGCACAATACCCTTCACCAAGACTTTCAAAAATAAAAGATGAAATTCAAGAAATTTCAATTAATGAAGAAGCTATGATTTTACCTGAAGATATCCTTGTATCTATTACAAGAGATGGTTATGTAAAACGTATTTCTTTAAGATCTTATAAAGCTAGTGAAAATACAGCATTTGGTAAAAAAGATGAAGATGTCTTAATTGATATACATGAAGCGAATACTCTTGATAAGTTATTGTTATTTACTGATAAAGGAAATTATCTATATATTCCTCTTCATAAATTAGAAGAGTTTAAATGGAAAGAACTAGGAAAACATATTAGTTATCTTATCAAAGTTTCTTCTGATGAAAAGATTGTTGGCTCTATATTAGTGAAGTCATTTAACAAACCTTTATTTGTTATGATAGCAACACGATTTGGACAAATGAAACGTGTTGAATTAAAAGAATTCGATGTTACTCGTTTTAGTAAAGCTATTAAATGTATAAATTTAAAGAAAGATGATTCTTTACTACAAGTCGGATTGACTGACGGTAAACAAGGAGTTGTCTTAACGACTAAAGCAGGGTATGCAACTTTATATAGTGAAGATGAAATTTCTATATTGGGTGTAAAAGCGGGTGGTATTAAAGGAATTAATTTAAAGAATGATGAATTGGTATCAATGAATATCTTTAATCCTTTAAAAACAGATTCTTATGTATTAATTAGTGATCAACCTGGTATTAAGAGATTACGTATATCTGATATCCCAAGTTGTAATAGAGCAACGAAGGGTTCATTGATATTTAAATCTCCAAAAACAAATCTTATTCATTCTTTGGCTGCTTTTGTATTAGACACACAAGACAGTTTAACAATTTATACAAGTGATAATGAAACATCTATTCATGTTAAAGATTACAGTTATGGTCAATTGTTAAATAAACCAAGTGGTATTTCAGCAGTTGATGGTGATATTACATATGTTTATGATTCTCATACTTTATCAACTGATAATTATGACGTTGATCATATAACGAAAACAGAATCTACTCATATATTTGATATACAAGAAGATCCTGATTTGTTTGATGAAGTCAAGGAGTTTATTAATGATGAAACTATAGAACCTATTGAAGATTTGCCTATCATCAATGAAAACGTTGAAGAAGAGCAAATTAAACAAATAGAACCTATAAAAGAAAGTCCTTCAATTGAACAAAAAAAGACTGAAGATGATAAACATTTTGAACCTATCTCTTTTGATGATTTATTCAAAGATGATTTCTAGAATATGAGGAAACTCATATTCTTTTACTTGTCATTAAGATAAGCTTTTAAAAGTTTAATAAGTGCTCTTTTTTCTAATCTAGAGACATAAGAACGTGAGATATCTAATTCTTCTGCTATTTCTTTTTGAGTATATACTTTGTGTTTATTTAAACCATAACGATAGATAAGAATTTGTTGTTCACGACTGGTTAGAATTTGAAAGTAGCTTTGTAGTTTCTTAATTTGATCATCAGTATCAATTTGATCAATGATTTCTTTTTGATCACTTGGTAAAATGTCTAGTAAAGTCATTTCACCACCATCCTTATCAACTCCTAATACTTCATTCAAAGAAACATCTAATGATGTTTTCTTGTTCCCTCTTAGATGCATCAAGATTTCGTTTTCAATACATCTAGCAGCGTATGTTCCTAGTTTTGTAGATTTATCAGGTTTATAACTATCAATTGCTTTAATTAGTCCAATTGTGCCTATACTAATTAAGTCTTCTTGAAGATCTTTGCCACCATCGTATTTTTTAGCAATATGAGCAACCAATCTTAAGTTATGTTCGATAAGTTGATTTCTTGCATCTTTATCACCTTGAAAATACTTTTCTAATAAGGCACTTTCTTCTTGAGGAGTTAATTGATTTTTAAAAGCTTGAGTCTTGATAAATGAAACAAATAAGAACTGTTGTAATAATGAAATAAGTGTTGTAAACATAATCCACCTCAATTCAGTATATGAAAATTGTCGATAGTTATGTTTAGACTTTTCATAATCGAAGAAATAATGTACAATAGGGAAGTAAAGGATGGGCATATATGAATAAAGAAATGAAATGCTTTGGCTGTGGAGCCATTATTCAAAATGAAAATGAAAAACATATAGGATATGTACCAAAAAGCGCAATGGATAATGAGACTGTATTATGTCAACGCTGCTTTAAATTAAAGAACTATCATCAAATACAAGAAACAAGTCTAACTAAAGATGATTTTTTATCAATTCTTCAAGATATTGGTGAGAAAGATTGTTTGGTTGTTTATATGATTGATCTTTTTGATTTTAATGGAAGTTTAATTCATGGCTTGATGAGACATATTGCACAAAATGATGTGCTTGTTTTAGCAAATAAACGTGATATACTTCCTAAGTCAGTAAAAGAAGTAAAGTTAGAACATTGGGTAAGACGTCAGTTAAAAGAAGAGGGTATTAAGCCAGTTGATGTTATGATTACAAGTGGATTAAAGAATATGAATCTTGATAACATTTATGATGCTATTATGGATTATCGCAAAGGTAGAGATGTTTATGTTGTCGGAATCACAAATGTTGGTAAGTCAACGTTTATTAATTCATTATTAAGACATTATGCAAATATGTCTGATAAGAATTTAATTACTGTTTCTGAATATCCAGGAACTACTCTTAACTTAATTGAAATTCCTTTAGATAATAAAAACTTCCTTTATGATACTCCAGGTATTATTAATGAAAACCAAATGACTCATTTATTAAAGAGTGATGATATTATCAAGGTTATTCCACAAAGTGAATTAAGACCAATGATTTTTCAATTAGATAAACATCAAACATTGTACTTTGGTGGTTTAGGAAGAATTGATTATCTTGAAGGAGATAAGGCAAGTTTTATAGCTTACTTTTCTAAGAACTTAAAAATACATCGTACTAAGTTAAGTAATGCTGATGAATTGTATAATCGTCATAAAACATTACAATATGAAATAGAAGATATTGAAACAATTGATCAAATGAAAAGCTATGAATTCAAATTACTTGATGGAAAATGTGATATTGTCATATCTGGATTAGGCTTTATAACTATTAATTCAAATGGTGGTAAAGTTCAAATAAAAGTTCCATCACAAATTTCAGTTTTGATTAGAGAATCAATTATATAAGGAGAAAATATGTTAACAGGAAAACAAAAAAGATATTTAAGAAGTGAAGCACACCATATGAATGCTATGTTTCAAATAGGAAAAGAAGGGGTTTCTAGTAATCAAGTTATTGGACTTTGTGATGCACTAGAAGCTCATGAATTAATTAAAGTGAAATTATTAGATACATGTCCAGATGATGTGAATACAGTTGCATTAGAAATCAGTGTACAAACGAAATCTGATGTTGTACAAATCGTTGGACATACAATTGTTCTATATAAGCAAAGTGATAAAAAGGCATATAAATTACCATGATAAAGATTGGCTTATTTGGTGGGAGTTTTGATCCCATCCATAAAGCTCATATCTATATTGCTAAATTTGCTTTAGAACAGTTAAACCTTGATGAAGTTCATTTTATTCCAACAAAGAATAATCCTTGGAAGGATGCAAGCTTTGCGACTTCAAAACAACGTATTGAGATGATTCATATTGCGATTAAGGATTATGATTATTTAAAAATCAATACAATTGAGATTGATAGTTTAAAAGATGATAAGAATTTTACAATTGATACAATTAAACAGTTGATGAAAGATCATCCTGATACTGAGTATTATTATATTATGGGGATGGATCAGGCAAATTCTTTCTATAAATGGAAAGATGCAAAAGAAATTAATAAACTTCTACAATTGGTAGCTTTTCAAAGAGGTGGATATAAAAAAGATGAAATAAAGTTTAATGAATTTAACTTTATTGAACTGCTTAATGAACCAATTAATGCGTCTAGTAGTGATGCAAGAGATGGTCATATTGAGATGTTAGAACATGATGTTTTAAAATATATTACAAATCATGGTTTATATTTAGAAACAATAATTGCTTCTAAAATGTCTGAGAAGAGATGGAAACATACGTGTAGTGTTGCTAAATTAGCTTATGAGATTGCTGAGGCTAATCATTTGGATTCAATGAAAGCTTATATTGCTGGGATGTTTCATGATATTGCTAAAGAAATGTCTCTAGATGAAACTTTAGCCATTATGAATAATCATTTTAAGGAGTTTATAGATAAACCTCAACCGATATTACATCAATGGGTATCGCGTTATATAACTGAGATAGTGTATTTGATTGATGATGAAGAGATACTAAAAGCTATTGAACAGCATACAACAGCTTCTATTCATATCTCACAGATTGGTAAATGTGTTTATGTTGCAGATAAATTGGATCCATTACGAGATTATGATTCATCTGAACAGATACTTATATGTAAAAAAGATATCAATGAAGGATTTAGAAATTCTTTAATTGATTTTTATGAATTTTCAAAGAAAAAGAATAGAGACATTGATAAATGTTTTTATGATATTTATAATTATTTTGTAGAAAAAGGAGAAATATAATGACAAAATTAGAATGTATAGTAAAAGCAATTGACGATAAATTAGGAACTGGGATAGTCGCTATTGATATGCGTGATGCAAGCCCAATATTTGATACTTTTGTGCTATGTACTGCTAGTAATGAAAGATTAATGCAATCAATTATGCAAAATATTAAAGATGAATGTGCTAAAAATGAATATGAAATTAAAGGTGTTGAGGGATTAAGAGGATCTAAATGGCTTTTAATTGACCTTGGAGATATCGTATGTCATATTTTTGAAGACAGCGAAAGAGATAGTTATAATTTAGAAAAATTATGGGGAGATATGCCTCACATTGATATTGAAGGAATGCTTGCGAAATGAGTTATGAAACTTTCGCCTATTACTATGATAGTTTAATGGATCCTCAATTTTATGAGGATTATTATGACTTTATAAAAAGACATTGTCAATTTGATAATGTCTTAGAATTAGGTTGTGGAACTGGTGAAATTGCAATCAGACTAGCAAAAGATAATAAATCAGTTATGGCAACTGATTTATCAATGGATATGCTTGAAGTTACAAAACAAAAAATAATGATTGAAAATGTTAACATATTACTACAAAGAGTGGATATGAGTGATTTTTCAACAAGTGTTCAAGTTGATTTGATATTATGTTTATGCGATTCTCTTAATTACCTTATTGATAAGAAGCTTATCAAACAAACTTTTTCAAATGTTTTTTCATCATTAAAGGAAAATGGGAATTTTATTTTCGATGTTCATAGTTTATATAAAACTGACACTATTTTAAATAACTATAGTGAAAATGAAGTTGATGAGGAATTTGCATTTGATTGGAATGTTGAACTTATTGAATCTGGATATATCCATCATCATGTTTATATTGAAGATAAAATAGAACACGAAAAAGTTGAAGAGGATCATTATCAAAAGACTTATTCAATTAATGAATATATAGACTTATTAAGAGAAGTTGGTTTTATAAATATTGAATATTTTGGTGATTTTAAAGAATATCATGATAATTGTGAAAGAGTTATTTTTGTTTGTAGAAAGGATTCATTATGATTGGAATTATTGGAGCAGAAGACGAAGAAATCGCTCAAATTAAAAAGTATATAAAAATAAATAATGTATCAAAACATCAAGATTATACTTTCTTTGAAGGTTTGATTGATGGCAAAGGGGTTGTATTGTTGCATGGTGGCATTGGAAAAGTGAATGCTGCTGTTGCTACAACTCTTTTATTTACGCATTATGAAATAGATTATGTTATTAACATTGGTTCAGCTGGAGGTTTGTATGATAACCAAAGTGTTGGTGATGTTGTGATTTCAACAGCTGTTGTTCATCACGATGTTGATATCACGGCTTTTGGAAGACAACTTGGAGAACTTCCTGGATTACCTGTTCATTTTGAAGCTGATCCATATCTCTGTGAATGTGTTTGTAAAGTACTGAATAAAATGAAAATGTCATTTCATTCAGGATTAATGACTTCTGGAGACCAATTCATTGCGAGTGAACAACAAATTCAAAAGATTAAAAAAGACTTTCCTGAAGCTATTTGTGTTGAAATGGAAGCCGCTGCAATTGCCCAAGTTTGTTATGTGTTTAATAAAAAATTTATTATAACACGTTCATTAAGTGATGTTTACGAAAAAGGTAAGAGCAAAATGCAGTTTGATGAATACCTAAAAAAAGCAAGTAAGGTTTCCGCAAAAATGTGTTATGAACTTATATTAATGTTATAGTATGAATGAATTCTCTTTATGGAGGTGAAATCATGAAAAATATAGAATTATTAGCACCTGCTGGTGATAAAGAATCTCTTATTGCTGCTGTTCAAAATGGAGCAAATGCAATTTATTTAGGGGGAACTTTATTTAATGCTAGAGCTTTTGCTAAAAACTTTGATAGTGAAGAATTAAAATGGGCAGTTGAATATGCTCATTTAAGAGATGTTAAAATATATGTTACTGTTAATACTTTATATAAAGATAATGAAATGGATGATTTGATCGAGTATATAGATTACTTATATGACATTCAAATTGATGCATTGATTATTCAAGATATAGGTCTTTTTCATATTGTTAAAACAAGATATCCTGATTTTGAAACACATATGAGTACACAAAGTTCTATTATGAATACTCAAGCTGTTGAATACTTTTCAAAAATGGGTGCTAATCGTATTGTTTTAGCGCGAGAAAACACAATTGAAGAGATAAAAGCAATATGTCAATCAACTCAACTTGAAATTGAAGTATTTGTTCATGGTGCGTTATGCATTTGTTATTCTGGACAATGTTTAATGAGTAGTTTTATTGGTAAAAGAAGCGGGAATAGGGGCGAATGTGCCCAACCATGTCGCTTGCAATATAAGTTAATAAAAGATGGTCAACTCCTAGAAGATAAATATCCTTTTTTATTATCACCTAAAGATTTGATGACAATTCATCATATTGGTGAACTTATTGATGCTGGTGTAACTTCATTTAAAGTTGAAGGTCGTATGAAAAAACCTGAATATGTAGCAAGTGTTATCAAAGCATATAGAAAAGCAATAGATAATTATCTTCTTCATAAAAATGCCAATCTAGATGAAGATATCTATGATATGAAATCAATGTTCAATAGAGATTATACTGAAGGATTTTTATTTCATGATAATGATATAATGAGTGGTGATTATTCAGGTAATAAAGGAATTGTTATAGGGAGTGTTAAATATTATTCAAAAGATAAAAAACGTGTGGCTATAGAGTTGAGTGGTTCATTATCACAAAATGATAGTATTGTTTTTGAAAGTATTGATAAAGGAAGACCAGTTAATAAAATTTATCTAAAAGATCGACTTGTTGCAAATGCTCAAGCTCATGATATTATAGAAATCGAATTTGACTATCCTGTTTATAAAGGTAATGTTAGAAAGACAGTAAATAGTGAGATTATTTATAAACTTAAGAAATCTTTCGATAAGGAATACAAAAAAAGTGATATATCTATGCAGTTTCATGGATACATTGGAAAAAAAGCCGAACTATCACTTGTTTATAAAAATCACAAAGTAAGTTGTCAATCTCAGTCTATTATTCAAGAAGCAAATCAAACTTCAATCTCTCAAGAGAGAATTATAGGACAGTTATCTAAACTTGGTCAAAGTCAATTTGTGTCTCATGATATAAACGTTAGCATTGATGAAAATATAACTATACCTATTAAAGACATCAATGAAATGAGAAGAGAATGCATTGAAATGTTAAATAATCAAATAAAAAATAGTAAAATTCATAATTCTTATAAAAACGATATAACTCTAGAGAAGAAAATAATGGCATCAGATTATAGTTATGATATTTTGGTTAATAATCTTGAGCAGTTAGAAGTTGCTATTCAATATCCAACACGCTATATTTATTATCCTTTTCAAGAAGATGCTTTATCTGCATTTGAATTATGCCAAAAACACAAAAAAGAATTTGCATTATTCTTACCAAGGATTGTAAAAGATCAAGATATACACGATATCATCAATAGCCAGATATATAAAATTGTAAATAGGGTAGTTGTTAATGATTTTGGATTCTATAATCTATGTCAAGATAAGGAAATAATTTTAGGAACTGGTTTAAATATTTATAATTCCTATTCATGTCAGTACTTTAAAGAGAACAAGATTCTTTCATTAGAAATGAGTTCAAAACAAATAAAGAATTTAGAATGTGATTTTCAATCAATAATTTTACAAATTTATGGAAAAACTGAAAACATGATAAGTGATTACTGTCCGATTTCTCAGTATTACTTTGGATCACAAAAAAAGAACTGTCAATTATGTAAAAAATCTTCATATTCACTTTGTGATCGTAAAAATGAGAATTTCGATTTGGTGATGGATGAACAGTGTCGTATGCACTTATTGAATTGTCGTTCTTTGTATATTCCTAACTATAAAGATATTAAGATTGGTGGATATTTTATTCATTTTACTAATGAAGCTAAAAGTGATGTTGAATTTGTTCTAGAGGATATTTTTAACAATACTCATCAATTAAAATCATCACATATCAAAACAACTATAGGTTATTTTAAAGAATAATGTTGTTTTGTGTCAGAAACTCTATATTTCTGTCTTTCATAAATTAACTTTTTCATAATTCTAAATTGATATCAGTATAAAAAGGTGTTATAATACAGATAAATGGAGGTGGCAATATGGCTATAGATATGGATTTGGCTCAAAGATTAAAAGCATACCGCAATTTCAAACATCTAACACAAAAAGATGTTGCTGCTCACCTTAATGTTCCTCACTCTGCTATTTCTGACATTGAAAATGGGAAACGTGACGTAACTGTAGGAGAACTGAAAGTCTTATCTCATTTATATGGACGAAGTGTAGAAGAGATTATGAGTGGTAAAAAATATGATTATTACAATATTGCGAATATAGCTCGCTTATTAACGGAATTACCTGATGATGATCTAAAAGAAGTTATGTTCATAATTGAGTATAAACGAAAAAGAATTGAAGAAAAGAACAAAAGCAATGAAAAATAAAAAGCCAATTGGCTTTTTTTCTTACACTAATTTTTTAAACTCTTCTAATAATTCTAGTCCTTCATTTAAAATTATCTCAGAACACAATTCATCAGTTATATGATGAAAGAATGAAACGTTTATTGCTTGATCGTGATATTCTAGTAAAGCATAAGTCCCATATCCATAGCTTCCACGATTCATCATTAAACTTCCTGGATTAATAAAATGAATTCCATCATGTACTTGATGAGTAGGGACATGGGTATGACCATGTAAGCAAACTGTACAATGATTATCTTTACATATTTGAATTAATTGTTCATAACCATGATAAACATTAAAAAAGTGTCCATGAGTAATAAGAAAATTATTGATGATTTTATACTTAGGCAAATCAATAATATCATGATTACCTAGGACAACTATATCCATTTGTTTGAGAAGTGAATCATTATTTGATAAAGAGGAATCACCACAATGAATAATATAATCCACCTTATTCTTATACTTTTTTATAACTCTTGGTAAATAATCTTCATACAAATGACTATCACTTATGACTAATATTTTCATAAAATCATCTCTTTTCTATTTCCATTTTAACATAATACTCATAAAATTCTATTTTAATATCTAAAAATGGAATAATTTTCTAAAATAGAAAAAAATTGTCAGGTAAGTGTTTACAATTGACGCAAAAATTGGTAAAATAATAACAGTGAAATAACTAGAAAAGGAGTAATGAATATGAAAACTATATTATTAGTATGTTCTGCAGGTATGTCAACAAGTTTATTAGTAACTAAAATGGAAGCTGCAGCAAAAGACGCTGGAGTTGAATGCAAAATTTTTGCATTACCTTTCTCTGATGCACCTAGAGTGTTAGAGGAAGTAGATGTTATTTTACTTGGCCCACAAGTAAGATTCCAAAAAGGTGCTATTGAAAAATTAGCTGCCGGTAGAACTAATGGACCTATCCCTGTAGACGTTATCGATATGAGAGATTACGGAACTATGAACGGGAAAGCTGTATTTGACAAAGCTATGTCAATGATTGGTTAATCTGGTTAACTACGAAAAGGAGATTTGTATCTCCTTTTTTTCTTTCTTTTTGTAAAGTAGTTTGTTATAATGATAAAAAATATTAAAAGGAGTCTGAAAATGAAAAAAGCTATTATTACTGTTGTTGGAAAAGATCAAGTTGGAATTATCGCAAAAGTATGTTCTTATCTTGCTGATGCACATATTAATATTCTGGATATATCTCAAACAATTATACAAGGATATTTTAATATGATGATGGTTGTTGATACATCAGATGCAAATGGGGAATTTGCATCAATTGCAGAACAATTAGAAAATCTTGGAGAAGAAATTGGTGTTAACATCAAATTACAACACGAAGATATTTTTAATAAAATGCATAGAATTTAAGGAGGGGTAAGATGATTAATTTATTTGAGGTTGCCGAAACGAATAAAATGATTGAACAAGAAAATTTAGATGTTCGTACAATTACTATTGGTATTAGTTTACTAGATTGTATTGACTCTAACATTGATGCTGTTTGTCAAAATATTTATAACAAAATTACTACCATTGCAAAAGATTTAGTAAAAACAGGGGAAGCCATTGAAAGAAAATATGGTATTCCTATTGTTAACAAAAGAATATCTGTTACACCAATTGGATTTATTGGTGCAGCAGCATGTAAATCAACTGATGATTTTGTAAAGATTGCAAAAGTGTTAGATAAGTGTGCTCATGAAATTGGTGTTAATTTTGTTGGTGGATATAGCGCAATTGTTTCTAAGGGAATGACTAAGGCTGAACGTTTATTAATTGAATCTATTCCTACTGCAATGAAAGAAACATCACTTGTATGTAGTTCTGTTAATGTTGGTTCAACAAAAACTGGAATTAATATGGATGCTGTTAAACTTGTTGGAGAGATTATTAAAGATACAGCTGAATTAACTAAAGAAAATGATTCTATTGGATGTGCGAAATTAGTCATCTTGTGTAATGCACCTGATGATAATCCATTTATGGCTGGAGCGTTCCATGGTGTAAGTGAAGCTGACTGTATTATTAACGTTGGTGTTAGTGGTCCTGGTGTTGTAAGAAACGCTATCAAGACTGCTAAAGGAAAAGATTTTGGTGAGTTATGTGAAACAGTGAAAAAGACTGCCTTCAAGATTACAAGAGTTGGTCAATTAGTAGCAAGAGAGGCTTCGGCTGCGCTTAATATTCCTTTTGGGATTATTGATTTATCTTTAGCACCTACACCTGCAGTTGGTGATAGTATTGCTGATTGTTTACAAGAAATGGGATTAGAAAGAGTAGGGGCTCCAGGAACAACTGCTGCACTTGCTATTCTAAATGACCAAGTCAAAAAAGGTGGAGTTATGGCTTCTTCTTACGTTGGTGGATTATCTGGAGCATTTATTCCAGTAAGTGAAGATCAAGGTATGATTGATGCTGTTATTGCTGGTGCTCTTACATTAGAAAAATTAGAAGCAATGACATGTGTATGTTCAGTTGGATTAGATATGATTGCTATTCCTGGTAAAACTTCTGCTACAACTATTTCCGGTATTATTGCAGATGAAATGGCAATAGGGATGATTAATCAAAAAACAACTGCCGTAAGAATTATTCCAGTTATTGGAAAAGATGTTGGTGAAATTGTTGAATTTGGTGGTTTACTTGGATATGCTCCAGTAATGCCAGTTAATAATTTCTCATGTGAAGAATTTATTAATCGTGGTGGTAGAATACCTGCTCCAATTCATAGCTTTAAAAACTAAAAAGACGACTTATCGTCTTTTTTTACAAGAAAGAAGGATTGTATTATGGATTTAGATCAATTAATTATCTATCGAAATCTAACTATAGATAAAAATATTATAAAATGTTTAGAATTTTGTTATCAAGAAAATAATAAAGATGAAGCAGAATTTTTATCAATTATGTATCAATTGGCTGAGGAATATGATTTACACAATCACTTATTTAAAAGTTTGATGACATACTTGCTTGCTCAACATGAGAATGTTTTTACTTTAGCACTGGAAAGAAAACAAAATATTTCTGATTCAATGAAACCAGTTATCTTAAAAGATTTACGAATTTTATTTAAATTGTTTCATCATGATTTTCAACAACTTAACCATACTCACTTAGAATTATTTACTCATTATCCACATTTAAAGCCAATTATTAATAAAGAAATATTTGAATTACTCACTTCATTACAAGAAGAACTTTCTTTAAGCACTTCAGTAGAAGAATTTTATAAAATATTATATAATCATTACAGCCATTATGGAGTTGGAAAATATGGTTTAAATAAAGCTTTCCGTTATCAAAATGAAGAAATTTTACCAATAGAACATATTGGTGATAACACATTAGAACAACTGATTGGTTATAATAGCCAAAAGGAACGTCTGAAGGCAAATACTGAAGCTTTTATTCATAACAAAAAAGCAAATAATGTATTACTTTATGGAGATAGTGGAACTGGTAAATCTAGTAGTATTAAAGCATTGTTAAATGAATATTATAAAGATGGATTAAGAATGGTTGAAGTGTATAAGCATCAGTTTATATATCTTCCTCAAATTATTAACGAATTACAAAGTCGTCATTATAAATTCATTATTTTTATGGATGATCTTTCTTTCGAAGAATTTGAAGTGGAGTATAAATACTTAAAAGCTGTTATTGAGGGTGGATTAGAGAGAAAACCTGATAATATCTTAATTTATGCAACAAGTAATCGAAGACATCTTATTAAAGAGACTTGGAATGATAGAAATCATGATCAAGAAGTTAATAATAATGATGCAAAACAAGAAAAACTATCTTTAGTTTCTAGATTTGGTGTACAAATTATGTATACGCATCCTGATAAACAGCTTTATTTGAATATTGTAGATGGTTTAGCACATACTAACCATATTCAGTTAGACCAAGAAGAATTACATTCTTTAGCTTTACAATGGGAAATTAGAAACGGAGGATTTTCTGGGCGAACTGCTAAACAGTTTATTCATATGTTGCTTGGAAAGAAATAATGAAAGAATTAAAGATAGAAGATTATTCAAAGATAAAACATTACTTAGATTTAGCTAATTATGAAGGCTATAATTCTAACTTTATAACAATGATGATGTGGAACCATGAATATCATATTCAATACGAAATTCATGATCATTTTATGGTTATGCTTCATAACTACAAAAGTGAAATGTTTTGGGCGATGCCTTTTTCTGATGAATCACATTATCAAGAAGCAATTGATTATATGATTCAATACAGTCAAGATCATAATTTTGAATTTATGATTGATTGTGCTATTGAAGATTTTGTAGACAAGATAAAGATGAATTATAATGATAGTTTATTGTTTGAAAGAACACCAAATAATGATGATTATATTTATGATAGAATTATGTTAGAAACATTATCTGGTAAAAAAATGCAAAAACGAAGAAATCATTATAATTCATTTATAAAAGAGTATCCTGATTATATTTATCGTGATTTGGATTTGGTTAATGATTATGAGACTATTTTAACTTGTTTAACACGCTGGGAACATGAAAAAGATGATATTAGTGAATCAATGACAAGTGAAATACGTGGGATTATGTATTTGTTGTCATCACAACACTTATTAGACTTTAAAGTATGTGGGATATTTATCAATGGACAAATGGAGGCCTTTATCATTGCTTCTTTATTGAAACATTCTACTGTTCAAATTCATGTAGAAAAAGCAAATAAAGAGATTAGGGGACTTTACCCTGCTATTCTTAAAGAGATGTTAGAACATCATTTTCAAGGGGAAAAATATATCAATAGAGAAGAAGATATGGGTCTTGATAATTTAAGAAAATCAAAACAGTCATTGCATCCAATAAAAATGATAAGAAAATATCGTATATACCAGAAGAATATAACGATTATGCAAGCTAAGGATTATGATAGGGATAAGATTGTTAATTTATGGAGAACATGCTTTAATGATGAAACTGAAGAGTCTACAGAGTATTATTTTAACAACCATTATAATAGACATAATACATATGTATTAAAGAATAATAATGATCTTATTTCTGTTGCTCAAATTGTTCCTTTTTCAATTATGAAAAGTAAGCAAGAAATTGAAAGTTATTTTATTCTTGGTGTTTGTACAAATCCGCATTATCAAAACCAAGGATTTATGAAATTGTTAATAAATCATATTTTAGATATATATAGTGATAAATATATATATCTTCAAGCGTATATACCTGATATATATCGTCAATTTGGATTTGCTGCTTCTCATTATCATCAAATTATTGATGTGGATATGGATAAGTATCCTAATATTGATGAAATATCTATAAGTCATGACTATTCGTTGTTAGAAAGCTATTATAATGCGTTTTGCGAGCATTTTGATGAATACAGGATAAGAAGCTCAACTTATTGGAAAATCTTTTTAAAGCGTTGCACTGCGTTCAATGATCGTATTGTTATCTTTGATGGGGTAGGTTATATTGTTTATAGTGAAGATGAAACAAGTATATATATCAGTGAATTTATATATTTAACTCATAATTCTGTTGAAAAAATAATAGCATATTTTAAAAAATATAATAAACAAGTAGTTATTGAGTGTGATATGTCAATTCATTTAGCTGGAGAAACAAAACAAATTATGACTATGATGTCTAACCAAATGGATAATGATATTATTGATATTAATAAGTACATAAATGAAGTATATTAAAATGAGGGAGTATGATGCTAATCACATCTACTTCCTCATATTTTTATAACATATTCAACTTCGCATAATGTATATTATGTGAATTATTTAAATCATTTTAGATAGACTTGCTATAGTAATTAATATTAATAAAAATGAACTTAATACCATCAAGTACTTATATATGGCCTTGGGATTTATTTTATTATTGTTAAATACAGCTAAAAATGAACAAATATATAACAACATTGCAATTGCGTAGTTTACTATCATTGTCATCTGGTTGTCTAATGACATTCCAAATATGTATAATAAACTTCCAATCAATAAACTAGCTAATGATAACATAATCACTTTTTTATCTTTATTTTCTTCCATCTGTAAACCTCTATTTCATTTCTTCTAATATTGAATAACCAATACCAGGATTTTTAACTTCAAAATTATCAGCAATAGTTGCACCGATAACAGCATAGCTTTCTAATAAACCTAAGTCTTTAGGATTTGTCAAAGACTTGCTATAAATAATAAGCGGAACATTTTCTCTAGTATGATCTGTTCCTTTATATGTAGGATCATTTCCATGATCAGCGGTAATCATCAACAGATCATTGTGATTAAGTTCTCTTAATAAATCAGTTAATTGATTGTCAAAATCCTTAATTGCTTGCCCATATCCTTCGGCATTTCGTCTATGTCCAAACGATGCATCGAAATCAACTAAATTAACAAAAACAAGTCCTTCAAAGTCTTCTTTAGCTATCTCAGTTGTTTTTATCATCCCATCTTCATTAGATATAGTCTTGATTTTTCTAGTGATTCCATGATCTACAAAAATATCTGGGATTTTCCCAACACCAACAACTTCTATGTTATTACTTTTTAATTCATCTAAAACTGTTTGTCCAAATGGTTCTAAGGCCCAGTCATGACGATTAGATGTACGTGTGAATTCACCTTTCACTTTACCAGTATAAGGTCTAGCAATAACTCTACCAATTTTCCATCTTTCATCCATAGTAAGTTCTCTAGCAATTTCACAGGCTTTATAAAGTTCATCTAGTGGAATGACATCTTCATTTGCGGCAATTTGAAATACAGAGTCTGCAGAAGTGTATACAATCCAATCTCCTGTTTTTATTTGGTGTTCACCCCAATCATCTAATATTTTTGTTCCACTTTCAGCATAATTTCCAACACATTTTCGACCAGTTTTTTCTTCGAAAATATGTATAAATTCTTCTGGAAAACCTGTTTCAGTAAAAGTTTGAAATGGTTCGGATATTTTCAATCCCATCATTTCCCAATGCCCAGTCATTGTATCTTTTCCATTGGAAACTTCTTCTAACCTCGCAGTATAAGCAAGTTGTTTTTTTAATTTTGCAATTCCTTTGAAATCACCTATACTCCCTAGTCCCATTCCTTCCATATTTGGAACATTAAGACCATTAACCCTATCACATATGTGTTTTAAAGTATCAGCTCCTTCATCACCATATTCAGCAGCATCATGTGCATCACCAACTCCAAGTGAGTCTAATACAATTAAAAATATTCTCTTATATTGTTTCATAATCAAATTCCTTTCTTACTTCTTGGATGTAAATTTTTATAATCTTCAATCATCTTTGATTTTGACACTTGCGTATAAATTGTGGTTGTAGAAATATCACTGTGACCAAGCATCTCTTGAATCGAACGTAAATCAGCATCATTTTCTAATAAATGAGTTGCAAATGTATGTCTAAGCGTATGAGGAGAAATATGCTTTCTTATACCACTTTGTTTCACTATTTTTTCAAGAATGTGATAAAAATTATCTCTCTCTATAGGATTACCTCTCTTATCAATAAAAATATACTGACTTTTAACATTCTCACATAATTGTGGTCGATAAACTTCAATATATTCCTTTATTAATTGGCAACAAGTCGTATTCATTGGAACAATTCTTTCCTTATTCCCCTTACCTATACATTTTACAAAGCCTTTATTAATATTAATGTTAGGAATTGTTAATTGACACATTTCACTTACTCTTAATCCACATCCATATAAAACCTCAACCATACATTTATTTCGCATTGAAACTGGATCAATAATCTCAATAGATTGAATTAAATGTTCAACTTCTTCAACCGTAAGGACTGTAGGTAAATATTTACCCTTTTTTGCAATATCAAAAGAACTCATAATATTAACAGAAACAATATTTTCTCGTGTTAAAAAAATATAAAACTGTCTTAACGCTACCATATGTCGTTGAATAGAACTAGCCTTAAATGAACTATGTAAAAACTTTAGATATTGATAGATATGATCCTTATTTATATATTCAATATCATCTATATGATTATACTTTAATACATAATCATATAGATGATTGATATCTCTAAGATAACTATCAATCGTATGCGAACTGTGTCCTTTTTCAACTATTAAATATTGCTTATATTCCTTAAGCGCTTCTCTACATTTCAATTTATATCACCTTACACATTATATCAAACTCTATGAATGATTGCTATTTAAATGATATTTCTTTAAAACAAAGCTATAAAGTATATTCTAAAACATAAAGCTATTGTAAAAAGAATTAACGCACCAATTAATGAATTGAGTTGAAAATTAAGCATACTCTTAGAATTAAAATTCTGTTCTAGATAAAATGTAACCAAAGCAACATACGTCGATATATGCATACACATATAGCTTACAAATATACATAATGCTATTTCTATTATTGTTTCCACGATAACAAATAATACAACTAATAATGATAACGGAATTGTTGTAAAAACAAAATACAATGAAAATGCAATTTGGATTCCTTTACAAAACAATAAGAAAAGTATTCCAATTGATCCAATGTAACTGGTACTCAAATATGTACAAATCATTAAATATAATGCATTTTGAATTAAATACAGTTGATAGTTATTTTGATAATTATCAGTATTTAGATAATATAATCCTTTAAAAAAATCTATAACTGTCTGTGATGATAAATGATATTGATAAAATCCAAAACTACAACCTAACACCAATATAACCAAACAACATATAATGATATACTTTTTTTGTCCAATAAAACGATTTAAAAAAACACCCATAGTCTCACCTCTTAAGTTATGTATATGAGTGTTTTTTTATATTATTCATTATTCTTTAAATATTTTTTTTGAATAGATATATCTTCAATTAAAGAAGATGCTTTTATAAACTTACTATCTCCAATATTTTTATTAAGTGTACTAATGATACTATCAATACCACTATCTTTAGTTGTTACTTGATGTGTATCAAATATCGATAATTGTAAATTAATATCTTCCTGATGAACAACATTATTCAAACTCACTCCAACCAACCTTAAATATTCACCATGATAAATACTTTCAAATAATAATAAGGCAGTTGTATAGATCACTTCAAAATCATCAGTATATCTATCAATAATGATTTGCTTTGTCTTTGAACTATCACGGGTATATTTCAAAGTTATTGAAATTGAATTAGATATGAGTTTTCTTTTTTTTGCTCGTGAAGATACTTCATGAGATAAATCTTTAAATACACTTTTGATAAATTCTTCATCATTGCTATCAGATTCAAAAGTTGTAGAATTACCAACAGATTTTAATTCATTCCTTGTTGAATTGACCTTTGAAAAATCTTTACCATTAGCTCTTTGATAGTAAATTAAAGCATTTTTACCAAATATCGGTCTTATTCTATCGAAATTATCATATTTAGCTAGATCACCAATAGTTGTGATTCCTAGCTCGATAAGTTTAGGCTGTGTCATCTTGCCTACTCCAAACATATCTTTAATTGGCAATGGCCAAAGTTTCTTCTTATAATTAGAATTTGTAATGACAGTAACTCCCATTGGTTTCTTCATATCACTTGCCATTTTGGCTAAAAATTTATTAGGAGCAACGCCAATCGAACACTCTAACCCTAATTTGTTATAAACCTCTGTTTGAATTCGTTTTGCAACATCAACAGGACTTTCAGAATGCATTTTGATGTAGTCAGTCATATCAACATAGCATTCATCAATACTCGCAACTTCCAATTCCTTAGAAAAACCAGCAACAATATCAAAGAATGCTTGTGAAAGTGACTTGTACAAATCAAAATGTGGTTCTACCATAATCAAATACTTACATAGTTCTTTAGCTTTAAATAAAGGCATTGCAGAATGAATACCAAATTTTCTTGCTTCATATGATGCAGTTGTAATAATGGCTCTCTTTGAATCACGGCATATAACAATCGGCTTACCTTTAAGTGATGGATCTACTGATACTTCAGCACTTGCAAAAAATGCATTCAAATCAATATGAAATATAATCTGCATATCCATCACCTACCTTAAGGCTATTTTAACATATAATCCTTGTAATTATAAAGACTTTCTTTCTTTACATAACTTGTCTTATGTGCCAATCTCAATTTATCAGCAATCATCGCAATAAATTCAGAATTTGTTGGTTTTGATTTGACTGCTGAAACTGTATATCCGAAGATATCATCAATAGCTTCAGTATTTCCCCTATTCCATGCAACTTCAATAGCATGTCTAATCGCTCTTTCAACACGTGAAGATGTTGTATTATACATTCTTGCAATATCAGGATATAAAACTTTTGTTACTTGACCTAAAATATCAATATTATAATATGTAGTCAAAATTGCAGTTCTTAAGTACATATATCCCTTGATATGTGCTGGAATGCCAACTTCATGTAAGATTTCAGTAATTTCATTTTCAATTTTTACTTTTTTATATTTTTCTGATTCATCACCATTAACAAAATGATCAGCTTTATGATTATCAGAATTCACTATATACAAAACGGATTGAGTAAAATGCTGTAAATCGAATGGATATTTAAAACAATAATCAACATTAAGTTCTTCTAACATGTTACATATAGTAGGATTTGTAAAATGTGTAATACAAACAACTTTATCATAACTGTTTTTATTCATCTCCTTCAATCTATTTAAAACACCTACACCATCAATTTCAGAAAGCATTAAATCAATAATTAACAAATCACAATTTCTTTGATTTAAGAAACTTAAACAATCAGTACCATTATTTGCACTACCTACAATATCAAACTCTTTCGTTTTCCCTAAACATAATTTAATATTTTCCAATAATTCTTGTTGTTCAACTGCTATAAATGTTTTCATTTTTCCAATATTCCCTTTTGATTTTCCCCCATCAGCAAAGTAATTATATATTTGTCAAAATATTAATAATAGAGTAAATATATTACAAGAACTCTTTGGGTTAAACAAATTTTATTTTTTCCAAAAAAACGTCAATATTTACGACATATTTATACATCAAATGTCTTATTGTGTTGAAATAGCAAAAAGGAATCCGGAGATTCCTTTCCTATTTGTCGTTTTCTAACATCCAGTCTATATATAATCCATAACCTTGATGAACGTTGTTTACATCAACATGGGTTACACAACCAATAAGTTTTCCATCTTGAATGATTGGAGATCCACTCATCCCTTGAATAACACCATTTGTTAAAGAAAGAACTTTCTTGTCTGTAATTTCGAAAGTAATTCCCTTGATTGAAGGATTGTCTTGTTTCTTCAAATCAGTTATTTGAATAGAACATTTACTTAATGTATGACCATCAAGAACGGTTAGAAAATAAGCTTCTCCTTCTTTGGCCTCATCCATTGATGCAGTTGAAATAATCTTTTGATCTTGATTATTAAAATCATTATAGCGGCCATATATGCCATAACTATTGTTATCAAAGACTGTTCCAATTTCCACGGATCCTATCTCGGCAATTTTCTCTCCTGGTTTTCCATTTTTTGATGGTTGTACACTTTTAACATATGAATTATAAATCTTGCCTTTTTTTATAATCGTGTCACTTGATAACGAGACATCATTCATAACATGTCCTAAGGCCCCAAAACTTTTGGTACTAGGATTATAATATGTCATAGTTCCAACACCAGTCAAACCATCTTGTACATATAAACCAGTTGTAAACTTACCATCTTTTTCTTGGATTTTTAATTCTTTTTCGACTTCTTGATTATTCCTTTTTAAAGTTAATTTGATATTATTGTTGCTTACAATTTCTTTTTCAACAGTTTCCATTAAAAGTGATATTGAATCAACATTTTTTTGATTAACTTTAACAATTAAATCTCCAGAAAGATAACCATCAGAAGAAGGATTATACTTATTATTGTCAATAGAAATATCATATGTTCCTGTAATCATTACACCTTCGTAATCAAGTTCTATTCCAATTGATTCTCCTCCCAAATAAACATCTGCTGCATAAACATTAATAGACTGTGATAATAACGACAACCCAACAATGAGTGCAATACTTAGTCTTTTAAAGATCAAAGCATATACACCTCCTTGTAATCATTAATGATTACAATATATTTTGGCATATATGCTTTGAATTATACATTTAATAATTGTTTTGCATTTTCTATAGCTTCTTGAGTAATACGTTCACCAGAAAGCATTTTAGCAATTTCTTGAATTCTTTGTTCATTATTTAATAAACGAACAGATGTTAATGTTTCATGATCATTAATTTCTTTCTCAATACAGAAATGATGTGTAGCTAAGCTTGCAACTTGTGGTAAATGAGTGATACAAATAACTTGTTTCTTTTTTGCTAAAGCTGACATTTTCTCTCCAATACTTGTTGCAACTTTACCACTTACTCCTGTATCAACTTCATCGAATATAATTGTATCAATAGAACTATATTCTAAAATAATTGTCTTAATAGCAAGCATAATTCTAGAAATTTCTCCTCCACTTGCACTTTCTGTTAATAATGTTAAATCTTGACCTTTATTTATAGATACCATAAATGATATCTTATCAAATCCATTTTGATTAAGTTCGACCTCTTCAAATTTTACTTTAAATATAGCTTTTTCAAGATACAAATCATTTAATTCCTTTTGAATTCGTATTTCAAAATCTCCAGCATATCTATTTCGAACAATATGAATTTCACTTGCAATGCTATAAGCTTCATCTTTTCGTTGTTGAACTTCTTTCTCTAATTGTTCAATAACTTCCTCGCGATTCTTAATAGCATTTATTTTTTCGCTAATCTCATCTCTAAATTCAGCAATAGCAGTCATAGTAAAACCATATTTTCTTTTCAAACGATTAACTTTATATAACGTTTCTTGTAATTCATTAAATCTATACTCATCAAATTGAAAACCTCTGTATATATCCATAACATTTTCAAATCCATCCATAACATTATAATATTGATCATATAAGTTATTGTAATGTTCTTCAAACTGTTCATACTGACTAAGATTGTGAAGATGACTAAGAGCATTTTTGAAAATAGGCAATGATCCTTGAGAAGAATTCATAAGAGTATCAAATGCTTGAATATCATCACTCATTTTTTCAAAGTTTTGTAAAACTTTTAATTCTTCTTCAAATTCTTCAATATCATTATCAGTATATGTCAATTCATCGATTTCATTCAATTGACTTTCTAAAAACTCTAATTGCTCATCACTCATATCTTCTTCTTTTGTTTTTTTAAGCTTAGCTATCGCTTCTTTATATAAAGAATATGTATCATGATAACTATTTAAAAGTTGATAAAGATCTTTTTTTGAAAATTGATCAAGCAAAAGAATATGATTCTTTTCTTCAAATAATTTTTGTGTCTCAAATTGTGAATGGATATCTATAAAATGAGGTATCAATAATTTTAAAGCATTATTAGAAGCATTTTGATAATTGATTTTGATATTACTTTTTCCAGAATCTAAAATTTCTTTACTAATAACAAATTGTTCATCTACATCAATATGTAATTCTTCACATAACTGAGTAATCGCAGGTGTGATTTCAACATCAAAAACACCCTCAATTATCGCTTTAGAACAATTTTTTTTGATTAATGAAGTAGATGACCTGTTTCCACACAATTGTCCCAAGGCATCAATAACAATCGATTTACCAGCACCTGTTTCACCAGTCATAACACTCATACCATTTTCAAAATCAACTCTCATTTTATCAATAATAACAAATGAAGATACATATAAACTCTTAAGCATATTATCACCTAACCTTTAAAATGAAGATGAGATTCATCAACTACAGCTTGAATATCAATATCTTCATCATTATTTATCTTATTTTGAAAACAACCCAAAAATTCAATATTACCAGTTCCTCCAGTAATTGGAGAATAAGTCAATCCTCTTATACTCATTTGATGTGTATGAGCATATTCAATAACTTCATGAATAACTCTTACATGAACATCCTTTTGACTAACTATTCCATGTTTTCCTACATCATCTCTTCCAGCTTCAAATTGAGGTTTAATCAAAGCAACAATATAACCATCACTTTTTAAAATAGAAGCTAATGGAGGAAAAATATGTTTCAAAGAAATAAAAGAAACATCAATCGATACAAATTCAGGTTGCCCAAATTGAAACATATCCAAAGTAGCATATCTAAAATTTGTTTTTTCCATCACATGAACTCTATCATCATTCCTAAGCGACCACACCAATTGATTTGTACCCACATCTAAAGCGTAAACTTCCTTTACCCCATTCTGTAATCCACAATCAGTAAAACCACCTGTAGAAGAGCCAATATCAAGCATTATACGACCTTTAATATCAAGTTTAAACTCATGAATAGCCTTCTCAAGTTTTAAACCACCTCTAGAAACATAAGCAAGTTTTTCACCTTTGACATACAAATGAGAATCAATAGAAATTTTTGTTCCTGGTTTATCAATATAATCATAATCATCTCTCACAATACCTGCCATAATAGCACGTTTTGCTTTTTCTCTCGAATCAAACAACCCTTGTTCTACACAAAGAACATCAACTCTTTCCTTCTTCATTGATTTTCTCCTTTATAACCTTCAATAAATCATCCAAACTTATATTTTCATGTTTTAATAGCGTCTCTACATCACCTTGAGGTGTATAGTGATCTTCTATCCCTAAATATGTAATATCCATATCCATATGATTGATAGAATAATAATGGGCTATCAAACTTCCTAAAGAACCAACTTTCATATCAGTTTCATATACAATTATCTGTTGATTTTTATTATATATTTCATCTAACATTTCAAAATCCATCGGTTTAATAAAACAAGCATTTATCAAATTAACCTTTAAGTTATTTTCTTTTATTAACTTTTCAACACAACTCACTTTAATATCATAAGTTATTATATTAATATAAGAATCACAGTCAATAACCTTTTCCCATTTTCCTATATTAATATAATCAGATATATTAACATCTTCATCTTCTATATTCCCTCTAGGAAATCTTAAAACATAAGGTGCATCATTATTACGAAATGCAGTATTTACCATTTTTTTAGCTTCTAAAGCATTTTTAGGAGACATTATAACAAGATTAGGAATAGCAGATAAAAAACCAATATCAAATACACCATGATGTGTTTCTCCATCTGCACCAACCAAACCAGCTCTATCAACGCCAATTAGACAAGGTAAATTCATTCTTGCAATATCATGATTAATTTGATCATACGCCCTTTGTAAAAATGAAGAATAAATTGTAATATATGGTTTCTTATGAGCATTTGATAAGCCAGCTGCAAAAGTCATCGCATGTTCTTCAGCAATACCTACATCAAAACTACGATGTGGATACTTTTCAAAAATATGATCTAAACAACTACCAGAAATCATTGCAGGTGTAATCACAACAATTTCATTATCCTTCTCCATATTTTTTTCAACTTGAGAAGAAATGATTTCGCTCCAACTTTTCATACTAGATGTCTTTTTTATAACACCTTCTTTATAATTAAAAGGTGCCACACCATGATAAATCCCTTTTCTATCATGTTCAGCCAATGGATAACCCTTCCCTTTTGTTGTGTGAATATGAACAACAACACTATGATTCATTTCACTTGCTAAAGTAAAAGCATTAATCAGTTCATTAAAATCATGTCCATCAACAGGACCGATAGAATCTAAACCAAACTGACTAAAAATATTATCATCTAAAACATTTTCCTTAATACGATCTTTTATACCCTTTGTAATCTTATAAACATGAGTTCCAATTTTGCTTTTCTTCAAAAATGAAACATAGTTATGTTTTGCACTCTTATATTGCGTAGAAATACGAACTTCAGATAAAAAATTACTAAACCCACCAACATTTTTAGAAATTGACATATCATTATCATTTAATACGATAATCACTTTAGAATCAATTGAACCTAAATGATTAAGTGCCTCAAAAGATTCTCCACTCATAATAGCAGCATCACCAACAACACATATAATTTCATCTTTCTTATGATCTAAATCTCTTGCGACAGCCATCCCAATACTACCAGAAATAGCCGTTGAAGAATGTCCAGCTTCCCATGTATCATGTTCACTTTCTTTTCTTTTTTGAAATCCACTTAAGCCTTCATATTTTCGTAATGTTGAAAAATCATTAACTCTACCTGTCAAAATCTTATGTACATAAGATTGATGACCAACATCGAAAACAATTTTATCATTTGGTGAATCAAAAACATAATGTAATGCCATTGTTAATTCCACAATTCCAAGATTACTTGAAAAGTGTCCACCAGTTTTAGAAATATTCTCGATTAAAAACTGACGAATATCATAAGCCAATTCATCTAATTCTTCTATATTCAATTGTTTTATAAATTCAGGATTTTTAATCTTTTCTAATTCCATTTAACTCACCCTTTTTAAAATCATTGATAAAATCTCTAGAATTAATCCATGATTAATTCTCATTGCATATATATTTTCATAACAAGATTGAAAAAGTCTTTGAATTTCTTCTTGTGATTTTTCAATACCCAACAAAGTTACATATGTTGACTTATTATTCTCAACATCACTACCAACTTTTTTTCCTAATTGTTCTTGGTTTCCAACAACGTCTAAAACATCATCTTGAATTTGAAAAGCAAGTCCTAAATCAAAACCAATATTTGTCCAATACTGATAATCATCATTATTCGTAATCAAACTCGCTAATTGCATACTAACAGCAATCAATTCACCTGTCTTATGTTTATGAATATCTTTCAATTCATCAAGTGTTGCTTTCTTATTTTCAAACGCAATATCTTGTTGTTGCCCATATATCATTCCATTAACACCACTTGCTTGATAAAGCCTATTTAAAACTTTTACTTTAAGACAATCATCTAATCCCATATCTAGAATTGTGTTTACAGCTAGGTTCAATAATGCATCGCCAGCTAAGATTGCTGTTGCTTCATCAAATTGTTTATGACAAGTCGGATTACCACGTCTCAAGTCATCGTTATCCATCCCTGGTAAATCATCGTGAATTAATGAATATGTATGAATCATTTCAATTGCACACGCAATATCAATATACTTATGATAATCAAATTGATAAGATCTTAAAACTGTTAAAAATAAAATCGGTCTAATTCTCTTTCCATCAGCTAACAAGGAGTATTGCATAGCTTCCTTCACACATCCTGTACTTAATGGTTCTAAAATATCTTTTAATCTTTGATTGATTTCGATTTTCATTTGATCCATATTTATTCCTCTGTTTGAAATTCTTTGAGTTGTCCATTTTCATAAATTTGGGCAACCTTTTTTTGAATATTCTTTAATTTATCATCACAATATTTCGATAACTCAATACCTTCTTGAAATAATGCGATACTATCCTCCAAACAAATCTCGTTTCCTTCTAATTGAGAAACTATTTCTTCTAAACGTGTAATTGCTTGTTCATATGTTAATTTATCCATTCTTTCACCTACTCTACTTTTGCTTTTACTTTATCATCATTAAATTGTATATCAATCATATCACCAGATTTTAAAGATTGAGAATTCTTGATAAGTTGATTATCCTTTGAAACCAAAGTATAACCTCTTTGTAAAACCTTTAAAGGACTTAAAGCATCTAATTGTCCTATTCTCTTAGATAATAATGATTGATGTGCTTGTAATCTTAAATCAATATTTTGTTTAAGATATATTTGATAATTTTCTAATCTCTTAAATACCTTCATATCAAACATACGAAATTGATATGATAATTGATCTTGTAGTTTAGATAAGCGTAAATATTCATGAGAATACAATACTTCTGGATTACTCAAATAATAAGATTCTTTTAATCTTTTCAAATGTTTTTCATGTTTCTCAATTAAGTAATTCATTTTATATATAAGTTGATTATTTAAAGTTAAAGCGTTTTTTCTTAATTCATATTGATCAGGTGTTGCCTTCATTGCTGCTGCAGTTGGAGTGACACCACGGTAATCACTTACAAAATCACAAAGAGTGAAATCTGTCTCATGTCCTATTCCTGTTATAATCGGTGTCTTCATATCATAAACACATTTAACCAGTGCCTCTTCATTAAAGTTCCATAAATCCTCAATAGAACCTCCACCACGAACCAATAAAAGAGTATCAAAACCAATTTCATCAACTCTTTTTAAAACATCAACAATCTCAACATATGCATTTTTTCCTTGAACAGGTATCGGAAATATAACAACCTTAGTAAATGGAAAACGCAAATCTATAGTCTTCACAACATCTTGAACTGCGGCGCCTTGCTTTGCTGATAAAACAGCAATACTTTTTGGAAACAAAGGAATTTGTTTCTTATGTGAATCATCAAATAAACCTTGGTTGTACAAACTTTTCTTTAAAGCTTCATATTTCAAATAAAGATTTCCCACACCATCCTGTTGCATAGATTGAACATATAACTGGTATTGTCCAGTCACTTCATATACTGAAACAGTAGCATGTACGAAAACTTGTAACCCGTTTTCAACTTGAAAATCAAGCTTTTGTCCTTGTGATGAAAACATAATAGCACTTATTCTTGAATTTTCATCTTTTAGAGTGAAATAAAGATGACCACTTGGATGTGGTCTAAAATTTGAAATTTCACCTTTTATATAAATATTCTGTAAAGAAACATCTTGACTCATCTTTGCCTTAATATACTTATTTAATGCAAAAACACTAATATATTTCTGATCATTAAACAACTTGACCTAGCACTCCATTAATAAACTTATAAGAATCTTCATCACAAAATCTTTTTGCATTAATAATTGCTTCATTAATAACAACTGTTTTAGGCAATTCCGACTCTAATAACTCACAAGTTCCTACCATTAAAATAGCTTTTTCAAAAGCTCCAAGTCTTTCAAAAGTCCAACTTTCCTTAAGAAGTTTTTGAATCAATTCTTGATAAGATTCTTTATTTTCAAGAGTTGTTTCAATTAACCAACGACAAAAATCCATTGATTGTTGACTCTCATTTAATGTCTCATCTTCATTTAAAAATGTTATAATTTCGTCCAGAGAATTACCAACCAATAAGTTTTGATATATAGCAATTGTTGCTTTTTCTCTAGCAATCTGTCTACGCGTTTTTTCCATAAAATCAAAATGCCTCCATACTCTTCAAATTACAATTATTCTACCACAATTTCTCCTAAAAATAAACAAAAGAAAGGTAAGAATAAAAACTATTCTCACCATTCATTATTCAAAGTCAATATTGTCAACTTCAATATTAATTTGTTTTACTTTAACACCTGTCATTTGTTTAATTGCAGAAGCGATTTTTTCTTGAATTTCTTTTGTTGTTTTAGAAACATTAACACCATATTTAATACGTACATGAATATTAATGCTAATTTCATTATCCTTAATAGAACAAGAAACAACTGCCTTTGTTCCTGGAATTTGAATCCCTTTAGACGCATCTAAAGAAACATTCTTTATTTCACTAACAGTCTTCTTTGTGATTTCGTCAAAAACTTGAACGTTCATCATAATAAGTCCGTTTACAGACCCTTGATCAAAAGTATAGTATTCAGTATGTGCCATAATATAACCTCTTTTCTTTACTATATTGTATATAAAAACAGTAAAAAAAACAAGGCTATTCGCTAATAAATTTTACTTCTACTTGATATTCATTTCCACTTAACTTCAAAACTTCCTTAATAACTTTTGAAGCGTCAGCTTGAGTCGCATCTTTTTTGAGAACTGTTACCTTAATCGTTTGGTTATCAATCTCTACAAACGCATCTGCAAATCCCATTTCTTTTATCTTATCAACTATTTTCTTTTCTTTTTCACCCATGTTTTTTGTTTCACTGATTGTTTCTAATGCTTTGTTAATAGAATCCGATGTACTTGATTCCTTAGCAATGATTTGATTATTCTTAGAGATAATATCATCACGTTTTTTATCCAATTGTTCTTGTAGTTGAACAATAACATTTTCAGTCTTTGAAACAGAATTATCAGTAGAAACTGGTGGCAGCATAATATAATAGATTGATAAAACCAAAATCAAACTAAATAATGTTAAAAAAGTAAAAGCTTGTTTGTTCATATAGTATTCTCCTTTTTCTTCTATACTATATGAAAAAACTTTAAAAATATGAAAAAAAGAGCTTACGCTCTTCCTTGATACTTTCCATCTTCTGTATTAACGATAACTTTTTCACCTTCACTAATAAATAATGGAACTTTGATTTGGAATCCAGTTTCAATAATTGCATTTTTAGTAGCACCAGTAGCAGTATCCCCTTTAACAGCAGGTTCAGTTTCAGTAATTGTAAATGCGACATTAACAGGTAATGAAACACCCAAAACTTCACCTTCAAAACTTGTTACTTCAACATCATCTGAAGCTTTTAAGAAATTCAATTCCCATTTTAAGTGATCAGCAGGAATTTCAATTTGTTCATAAGTTTCATTATCCATGAAAACTAACATATCTCCAGAATCATATAAATATTGCATTTTGCTTTTTTCAATGTGTGCCTTAGCAACTTTTTCACTATTTCCAAAAGTAATTTCTGTTGTTGATCCAGTTCTCATATTCTTCATCTTTACTTTGATATTGGCAGCAGCACGTGCTGTTTTATTATGAGAATATTCTAATACAACAAATAAATTACCTTCATATTGAAAAGTCATTCCAGGTCTTAAATCTCCAACATTAATCATACATATCTCTCCTTTGTATTATATCCTTTAGCATTATAACAAAAAATAGACTATATGTAAAATAAAAATGCATTTTCGACCTTAATAGAGTAAAGCAATCAAAAAATCAAGAATTAATAGTGAATAAATAATAATTCCTAGCCTTTGATGTAATTTATGATTATCTTTACATTTTGTATTTCTATAAAAATGCAAACAAAAGCATAATATCAATATTCCAAATAGAAAATAAAACATTTTATCCCTCCTTATATTCAATTTTTAAAACTTCACGAGTATCAAGATCCACTTGCATCAACAATTGATACTGACAATTATCAAAAGATATATCCGTCAAAATTTCATAGTAAGTTGATATAACATCAACACTATATTCAATTTTCGTATTTTGATTTGAATAACTATCACTTAATAAAATATCGTTTTCTAGTTGATCAATATAATATGAAACCAACATAATTTCTAAATTTTTCTGTTTCATTATATGTTCTATTTTTAATGAGTTAGCACTCATTGTTTTCATAAGTACTAAACAAGAGGTTAATGCAAAAGTCATGACTACAAATATAACCAAAACAATTTGTAAGGCAGAACCACAATTATTCAACTTCTTCAGTTTCATCTTTAACCTTCCTTGCCTTATTAATTAAAAAACGATATTCCTTCTCATTGCGCGTTATATTCATATAAATAAAATCACCTTGTATCTCGAAATGAACATTATCAATATCGGTTAATAGAATTTCAAATCCTGGTGTTTTAACTAATCGGTGATTATTAAACGAGAAAGTCATTTGTTGTTGTTGCAGATCAACATAAGTATACGAATTAGATAATTCCTTATATCTTGTTCCAAGAACATATTGACTCACTTGCTTAGCAGCAATAAATACATCTTCATCAGTTTCTTCAATATTTTGACTATGTGCAACAAGCCGATACATCGAAAACATAGATGTAGTTATAATCAAAACAATACTTAGTGACAACAAAACTTCTACTAATGTAAAACCTTTTCTATCAAACTTACAAAATCTTCTTGGTATAAGACATCTCCCTCCTTTTCAGTAATCTCTTGATATATAGACTTCATTTTCAACTCCTGTTTAAAGACACTTTGAAACAAACCAACATAGACAACCAATACACAAACAAATATTTCTAAAGCAAATAAGCTTTCAATTAAAGTAGAACCTTTCTTATCTAACATAAAAGCACCCACTCCCAACTTGAAAAACAAATTCATACTGTTTATCATTTATATGTAATGTAACAGTTTTTGCACCTTTAATACCACCTGTTGAATTAAAGGTTAACTGATGTTCATCAAAGTGTAAATTATCCCTTAATATATACTCGTAATCTTTATCAAGATAAGAATATTCAACTTTGTCATGTGAAAAAAGAAGCGTAGATGTTTGCTTGTACCTCATTGCATCAATTTGTGCTGCTTTAATAAAATGAGATATCTCTTGAACATCTTTTTCTATTTTCTTTTCTGGCATCCTTAAGGTCATTGTAATCGTAAATAGGACGCATATGATAAACATAACAAACAATGTTTCAATAAGTGTAAATCCTTTATTAGTCAACATAAGCTTGTCCATCGCTTATTAAAATTCCTTTCCCGTTAGGACATGTGCCTTGCTTTTCTGTTAAATATGGATGAGTTCCACTCGTTAAATCAGAAATACTAGTTGGTAATTCACCATTCTCTATTTCATATAATAAAATTTGTGAATTGACAACCTCAATTTGTGCCTCACAGCCTTTATCCTTAACAACACTGTTTTTTGATGTTACGTTAGGAATAACAAGTAATAAAATAATCAATATAACTGAAATACAAAAAACCATTTCTATTAAAGTAAATCCTTTTTTATTCATAAATTTTCTCCTTTAAATATCTGATATAACATTCATCATTGGAATAATGATAGAAATATATATCGTAATAACAAACACTGCCACAAAACAATATATTGATGGAACCAAAAACTTTAAAAACTGTGCAACCCAAATATCTATTTGTTGATAAGTAAAATCAATATAATGATTTAACGAATAACTTTCTTTAGGGTTCTTCATATACATTTTAAAAAATGTAAGAAAAAGTTCATCCAAGTATTCAAAATCTTCTAAGATATTTTCTAAAGCTTCACCATCATTCATGCGATTACTCATTTCATATAAAACAATTTTTAGATTATTATGAGTCATTTGATCATTAAGAACTGATATGATTGTTGCACTATCCATCTCTTCCTTTAGAAGTTCATTATAATAAACAGCAAACTTTAAAGAGAAATACTTCTTCAAACATATCTTAAATAATGGATATCTTAGATATCTTTCTATAACTCTAAAAGATTTCTTTTTTAAAGCTATAAGAAGCCTAAAAACAAGGAAAATAACAACACTACATATAACAACAAGCATTAAAGGTAAAACATAAAATAGTTTATAAACAATTTCTACAAACATACTCTTTTGAATACCAAAAGAACTAAACAATTGATCAACATTTGGCAACAATATAAAAATAACAAATAATGAAAACAAGAATAAAAAAACAAAGAGAATAAGAGGATAAGTTAGTTTTGATTTTAATTGATTTTGATAATCTTGTTTAGATAGACAGATATTTAAAGATTTTTCAATCGCTTCTGATAAACAATTCTTGTTTTGAAAAAAAGCAAAGTATTCTCTAAAGGTTTTTGGTAAGTTCGACTGAAGTAAAATACTTTCTATGCCCTCACCTTGTTTCAACTGATCGATCATGCTTTGAATAGGACTATAATGAAGGATATGACTACAAATCAAAAGAGACTCTTCAATACTGTAACCAGCAGATAAAAGACCATAAAAATTCTTTAAAAACAAATATTCTTTATTCATTAAGTTCACCTACAAACAAATCTTTATCATATCCCTGCTTTATTAGTTTTTTTGCCTGATATAAGAAATCATTATACTTTACTTCATTATGATTCAAGTAGGTTTTAACCTGTTCCCTTGTTAGAACTTCAGATAAAACAATCACTTCTTTCTTTTTTGTATCATACTTAATTCTCTGTGACATCGCCCCAATGACAAGATCACTTAAATCAACACTATCAATGCCTAAATTTATGAGCCTTTTTAGAGATAGAATAGCATTACTTGCATGAATCGTTGTCAAAACCAGATGTCCTGTCAAAGCACATGTAATAGCAACCTTAGCTGTATCCTCATCTCTAATCTCACCTATCATAATAACATCTGGATCATGTCTTAAAATCTGTTTAAGTGTTTGATGATATGTAATCCCCAATTTCTCATTTAATTCAATTTGTAAACATTTCTCTTTATGCATTTCAATTGGATCTTCAATAGTTATGATATTCTTATTATCTTGCTTACTTATTTCATCAAGCAAAGTATACAAAGTCGTTGACTTTCCTGATCCTGTAGCTCCACTGATAAGAAATAAACCAGAACTTTGATGTGTTAACCAATACAGATAACTCTTGATATCATCTAAATGCGTAAGTTCTTCAATAGTAAGTGGCTCATGATTATTCAAAATACGAATAACAATACTTTCAAAATCTAATGTAGGCAAATAAGATATTCTTAAATAATAGTCCTTCTGAGAAATACTAACAATAAAATCACCAGTCTGAGGTAATAGTTTATAGTTCATATTAATCATTGACTTATACTTAATATAATTCATAAGTTTACTACCCTGCTCATTATCAAACTCATCATACTTTAATAAATTACCAAACACTCTAAACTGAACAGATAATCTTTCTTTCAAAAACATATGTATATCAGTCGCTTTCTTTGTTAAGGCTCGATATATCATCTTCTCAAATAATTCTTCCATAACAACCCTCCTACTTCTATATACGCATTATTTTTGCTTTTTTCTTTTAAAAAATAAAAAAAGTCATTTTTTTATGACTTTAAGTAAGGATTATTCATTTTTTCATATAAAAGTGTACTTTCTTCACCATGACCAGGTAATAGTCTAGCGTCAAAATCAAGTGACTTAATAGTTTCTAAAGATTGTTTAGTTAATAAATGTGATGATGTAGGAAAATCAAATCTTCCAATTGAACCTGCAAACAAAACATCACCACTAAACAAAGCATTCTCAGATTCAATATATATCATACTGCTTCCAGCACAATGACCCTCTAACAATAACCACTTTATTTCAAATCCAGCAATTTCCATTTCATCAGATGCTTCTAAAATTGGTGACTCAATCTTAAAAGCATTTTCAAAGCAAGACAAGTTAAGATTTGGATCATAAAGCAATCCAAAAGATTCCTTATGAGTATAAATTGGACATGTATATTTATTATATAAATAATCAACTGCACCAATATGATCAAAATGTCCATGAGTTAATAAAATAGCTTTTAAAACCATTTCATTTTCAGTTAAATAATTAACAATCTTTTTTCCTATATCACCTGGATCAATAACAAGACATTCCTTCTTCTCATTATAAACAACATAACAGTTTGTCTCGACTCTACCTAAAATTAATTTCTTAATCATATCAATTCTCCTTTATTATAAAGAAAAAAAGCCAAATGGCTTATTTCTTTTCTTTATGAGTTGTTTTTTTGTTACATCTTGGACAGTATTTTTGAACTTCCATTCTATCTGGATGATTTCTTTTATTTTTAGTATTAATGTAGTTTTCTTCACCACATTCTGTACATTTTAAAATGATGTTTTCTCTCATTTTTACACCTCCATCATGACTTCGCCATAATATAATAGCATATTGTTTAGAAAAATGCTATAACTTTATTCACTTTTTACACCATATTTGTCAAAGTATTTCGTTAAAGCCAATTTTGCGAGTGGTTTACATGATTCTCCTGAAGTTTGGCGCTCTGCCATACAGGCAACTGCGACTTGTGGATTATCATAAGGAGCATACCCAACAAAGGCATGATTTGGATAACTTATTCCATCTTTATCAAAAACTTGGGCAGTCCCAGTCTTACCTGCTGATTGATAATAACCATCAACACTCTTCGCCAAACCACTTGTAGCCCCAGTTCTAAAACCAGTTCTTACTCGTTCAAAAGCTAATGTGTATTTTGATACATCATCCAACACCTTTACTTTGTGACGTACAAGCGATGTTTTGGTTCCATCAGTATCTTCTTCAAATGTTTCATAGAATAAATGTGGTTGAATGCGTTTGCCCGCATTTGCAATAGTAGAAATATATTGAGCCATTTGCATCGTCGTATAAGTATCATATTGTCCAATTACAAAGTCTAATAAGTTTCCACTTTCTCTTGCACTTCCACGATAACCAAGTGCTTCATTTGGAATATCAACACCCGTCTTAACCCCTAATCCTAACTCTCCAGCACATTGTCTTACAACATCAAATGCAGCTTTATCAAGAGTCAGAGGTTGATCATAAGCATATTTACCACCACCAAGTTTAAAAGCAATATTCCACATATAAACGTTTGATGACTGTGACAAAGCAGTAATTTCATTAATACGACCTAAATTTTTCCAAGACTTTTTAATATTCGTTCCTTTTATCTTAATTGGTTCATCCATAAAATAAGTATTAGGTTGAATTAAATTATTCTTAAATGCCATATAAACCGTTGCACCTTTAAAAGTCGAACCAATTTCATAAGCATTTAAATAATTTCCTGCTGCATAATCATTAATTTCTCCAGTTTTTTGATTTCTTTGTTTACCAGACATCGCTATAATAGCACCCGTATTAGGATTGATTAATGTAACAAAGATATTGTTATTAAACCTTTCCTTATATCCAGTATGACTTTTCAACTCACTCACTACAGCGTCATCTAAAGCCTTTTGAATTTCCCAATCAATTGTTAATCTTAAGTTTTGACCTTTTGTTCCAGAAGTTAAAGAAGAAACGACTGGTGTCCCATCTTTATCATAAGTAATCGCATACTTAGCATCATCACCACTTAATAAGTTTTCGTATTGACTTTCAATACCACTAATACCAACACGAGAATCGTTATTATAATCTAATGATAATAAAGTATCTCTAGTTGTTGCTGGTAAGCCTTGTTTCTTTGTTGTTACTTTTCCTAAAACTTGTTTAAAATCATCACCATATGTGTATTCTCTTTGCCAATCATTTGTAACCTTTATTCCACGTAATAAAGAAGAATTTTCTCCAATAACACTTGCTTCTTTAATTGATAAATCTTCTAACAAAACAATTGATCCATTTGTACAATTTTTAATTGTAAAATATAACTTATAATACTTCATATCTGTTTCAGTTAACTTTTCATTAAGAATATCTTCTGTAATACGTTGTAATTGTAATGTGTAAATAACTGAGTCCTCTTGTTTAAGTTCCTCTTCAGTTAATAAACTCTTTACATATTCTTTATCCTTCTTTATGAGATAGTCCTTCTTTTCTCTGTCTGTTACAGAAGAAGTGTCAACTTTTACATTTTCAATCAAAAAATTAACAATTAAAGATATCTCTTCATCTTTAATACCTTTAACTGCATAATAGGTAGCACAGTTAATGTTTTTATTATAAACCATACGATTATAGTTATAGTCGTATATATTTCCTCTATATGTATCAGCTTGAAAAACACTTGTATTATATTGATTCAGTTTCGTATTATAATATTCTTCTTGATTGATTTGTATGATATATAATCTTCCTATCAAGACAACACCAATAATCAAAACAAAAATCATTAAAATCTTAAAACGTCTTGAGATGACATTATCGATTTGATTTTTTATTCTTAATTCTACTTCTTTTTTTCCGTCAAACTTAATCTTACTCTTATTGAACATTTTCACGATATATGTACCTCCTTAACTATTATATTATATACGATATTGAAAGTAAATCAACACAAAAGAAAAAGAGAATTTCACAAATTCTCCTAATCTTCATCAACAGAAAGAATTGCCATGAATGCATCCTGTGGAATTTCAACACTCCCTACTGCTTTCATTCTTTTCTTTCCTTCTTTTTGTTTTTCTAGCAACTTTCTCTTACGTGAAATATCTCCACCATAACATTTTGCTAAAACGTTCTTACGCATAGCTTTAATTGTTGTACGAGCAATAACTTTACCTTGCAAAGCTGCTTGAATAGGGACTTCAAACATTTGTCTTGGAATAATATCTTTAAGTTTATTGCAAATAATACGACCACGATTATAAGCAAAATCTTTATGAACAATTGTTGATAATGCATCGACAACTTCTCCATTTAACAAAATGTCCATTCGTGTTAGCTTACTTGCTTTATATTCATCTATTTCATAATCAAAAGATGCATAACCTTTTGTACAAGATTTTAACTTATCAAAGAAATCATAAACAACTTCACTTAAAGGAAGCAAATAGATAACATTTCTTCTAATATCATCTATATATTCAATATTAATATATTCGCCTCTTTTTGATTGACACAATTCCATGATAGGTCCAACATATTCATTTGGTGTCATGATTGATGCTTTTACAAATGGTTCTTCTATTTTTTCAACTTTTTGTTGTTCAGGCAGATCAGATGGATTATCAATTGTCATCATCGAACCATCCGTTAAGAAACAATGATATATAACCGATGGTGCAGTTGCTATAAGTTCTAAATCAAATTCTCTTTCCAATCTTTCTTGAATAACATCCATATGAAGCAATCCTAAGAAACCACATCTAAATCCAAACCCTAATGCTTGAGAAGTTTCAGGTTCAAAAACAAGCGAAGAATCACTTAATTTCATTTTATCTAAAGCATCTCTTAAATCTTTATATCTAGCATTATCTACAGGATACAATCCACAAAATACCATTGGATTTAATTGTCGATAACCAGGTAATTGTTCTAATGAAGCATTTTCTAATGTTGTAACAGTATCTCCAACATGAACATCTTGAATTGATTTAATAGATGCTGCAATCCATCCAACTTCACCAGTTAACAATTCTTCTTTTTTAACTTCTTTTGGTGTTCTTACACCGACTTCTAAAACTTCATAAACAGCATCAGTCGCCATAAATCTAATATGATCACCAATCTTTATCTTTCCTTCTTTAACACAAACAAATGCAATAACACCACGATAACTGTCATATAACGAATCAAAGATTAAAGCTTGAGTTGGATTATCTACGCTTCCTTGAGGAGCTGGAACATTTTTCACAATATCCTCTAAGACATCAATAATATTCAAACCAGTCTTAGCTGAAATTAACGGAGCCTCATCAGCAGGCAATCCAATAATATCTTCTATTTCAGTTATAACTCTTTGTGGATCAGCGCTTGGCAAATCAATTTTATTAATAACAGGTAAAATTTCTAAATCATTATCGAGTGCCAAGAAGACATTAGCAAGAGTCTGAGCTTCAACCCCTTGAGCAGCATCAACAACCAGCACAGCGCCTTCACAAGCAGCTAATGAACGAGAAACTTCATATGTGAAGTCAACATGACCAGGAGTATCAATAAGGTGTAACAAGTAAACTTCTCCATTTTTTGCTTTATATGTTAATTGAACAGCATTCAACTTTATAGTAATTCCACGTTCTCTTTCTAGTTCCATACTATCTAGGAGTTGTTCTTTCATATCTCTATCAGCCACCGCTCCAGTTAATTGTAATATTCTATCTGCCAAAGTAGATTTACCATGATCAATATGTGCAATTATTGAAAAGTTTCTAATATGTGATTGATCTATTTTCATAATATAACTCCCTTCTTTTCATACTTCTCTATTTTACACAATTATTACTAAAAAAGAAACAAAAAAGTAGTATATAACTACTTTTTCATTAAATATTTATCTAAGAACTCAACATGTTCGACCTTCACTTCCATCGAAGTCATAGTTAAGTTGTCAGAAGTTTCATATGTACGTGACTGTAATCTCCCTTTAACACCTAAAATACTTCCTACATCACAACAATCATTGACCGTATCTGAGATACCCTTCCACAATACACAATTAATATAATCACTCTCCTTAATTCCAATGTTATTGCGATATGGTCTTTCTACCTGAATCACAATCGTTGATAAACGAATTCCATTTGGTGTCTCTTTTACAATCGGTTTTGTTGCTAATTTTCCAATAACTATAATCTCATTAAACATAATATTCCCTCCTTTAATAACAGTATAGAACATTATAAGAGGACTGACAAAATTCCAAATTTCGACAGTTTTTTGTTGTTTTTATTAAAATTAAGAATACAATCTATAACAAAAAAGACATTTTTTACTTATTTCATTAAAAAATAACTGGTTTTTAGTATTTTTGAGTAACTAAAAAAAGTGAAATTATTTCACTTTTTTAGCATTACAAATGCAATTGCATACTTTTTTTCATGAGAAATCGATATTTCAGCATCTTTATCATTTAAATAAGGACATCCATCTTCATCATTTAGAATTTCAATCTCATGAAAATTGAAATGACCAATTCCTTTATGATGAGCTTTCATATAAGCTTCCTTACCTGCAAAACGTCCACCTAAAAATTCTAACTTCCTTTGTTGAGATGTTAAACCTCTAAAAACATTATACTCATTTATAGAAAGAATTTTTTCTATAAAATGCTGATTCTCAATATCTAATCGATCAAGATCAACAATATCAACACCTATTCCCATAACTAATCTTTAAACTTCTTTTCATAAAGATTCATTAACTCGTCTAAGCTCATTGAATCGTCAATTTCATCAATAAAAGATTCCTCTTCCTGATTTTGAAAATCCAACTTAAACTCCCCAGTTCTTTCTTCAATAATCTTTAATTGATCTTGTTCTTCTTCAACAATTTGAGCAATATTTCTAAGGTTATCAGCAACACTTTCATTTTTTATTTCTTTTTTATGTTCAATTGTTTCAACGACCTCTTCATCATTAGTTGCCCCATAAAACGGACTGATAATTGGAATAAGTTCATCAACATCTTTTTTTATCCTTTTAATCTTAGGTTTTGCAACCTTAACCTCTTGTTTTATTGATTTTTTAATACCATCAATTGGTGAAATGATTTCACTCATGCGATAATTTGATTCAGCAGTTAATGGTGTTTTCTTCTCAGGCGTAAAAACAACCTTCTTTTCTTCTTTAATTTCAGGTTTAATTTCTTCACTGTAAATCAAAGGAGCGCTAAACTTTTCCTTACGTCTTTGTTCTAAAACAGGATCAACAGTTTCAAAAACTTCTTCTTCATCTTCTTCTTTTCCAAAAAATTTCTTAAACATTTTATATCCCTCCTATTTAAAAAATGATTCTCCAATTTCATATTTATCTTCATCTAAGACTAAGATACCTCTCACATCAGGAGCATTAGGCAACGCCAACTCTCTTGCTGAACAAAGCATTCCACAAGAGTCAATACCACGCAGCTTTGAAGGTCTAATAATTAACCCTGTCGGCATAACAGCATCCTTTTTAGCAACGACAACATATTGATTTAAAGCTACATTAGGTGCTCCACAAACAATTTGTAAAACTTCATCCTTAACATTTACCTGACAGATATGAAGATGATCTGAATCAGGATGAATTTCAATACCTTCTACTTTACCTACAACAAACTTATCATCACAATCACTTTCAACCTGCATTAATGACAATTTGCTTAATTCCTTATTTAATTCATCAACAAACTTTTGAGTTATTTTCACTTGACCTTCTTTTAAATCCGATATGTAATGAGAAGCATCAAATAAATTATATCCAATCACTTCATCATTATTGTATAACACACACACATCATCAATAAGCTGTGTATTTGTTACAGTTCTCTTATGTGAAAGACGTATCAGTAAAACATCTCCAATATATTGTTTGTTATAAAAAGCATGTAAATTCATTTCATCACCTATTCCTTCACTGCATCAATAAATGCTTGAACATCTTTTTGAGTTTTTCTTAGTTTATTTACTAATCTCGATAACTCTTTTCCTTCATTATACACTATAAAAGAAGGAATTCCCATTATTTCAAGATCAATACATAAATCCGTCATTTTGTCTCTATCTATATAATAGAATTTCCATTTTGGATTATCCAACAACAACTGATCAATATAAGTCTTTAAAAAATGACAATCAGGACACCAAGTTGTAGAAAAAACCAAAATCGACTTATTCAATATAGCTTGATTATAATCTTCCATACTATTAATTATTTCTAAATTATTCATTTCATATCTCCTTTAAAAATTGTTTCAATACGATAAATTGGTCCAAATGGAGAAAACTTCTTTTCATATTCTGTCTGAATATTATCGTCATATCCTTCTGAATGATGAAGATCTAAACAAACATCAATAAAATCCATTTGAAATTGTTGAAATGATATCAAAGAAAATTCAAAAAGAGTTCGATTGTCTGTCTTTAGAATAAGATTACCTTTAGAATCAAGGATTTCTTTATAAATAGGCAAAAAAGTATGAGAAGTTAATCTTCTTTTTGCATGTTTCTTTTTTGGCCAAGGATCACTAAAATTTAAATAAATTCTTTGAATTTCATGAACATCAAAAACTTCATTTAAAACAAGTGCATCTTCCTTCATTAATCTTAAATTAGGTAGATGAATATCCTCATCTTCAATTTTTTTAACAGCACTTACAAGCACACTAGGAAACTTTTCAATACCTATAAAATTGATTTCAGGATATCTTCTGGCATTTTCAATAATAAAACTCCCTTTACCCATCCCAATTTCAATATAAATTGGATGATGATTATGGAATATTTGATGCCATTTTCCTTTGTATTCTTTTGTATTTAACACAACAAACTCGATGTTATTTTCTAAAATTTCATTTGCTTTCGGGTTATTTCTTAAACGCATATTATCCTCCAATATTCATCTTATTGTATCACAGAATCATTTTTTAATCTATCTAATTCTTCTGCCGTTATTCTTCTATATTCGCCAAGTTTCAACTCATTATCTAGCGTTAAATCCTTCATACGAATCCTTTTTAAATATGTTACCTCTTTACCAACTGCTAAAAACATCTTTTTAACTTGATGAAATTTACCTTCATATATTTCCACTTCTATTTCACTTGTATTTAAATCAGTACTCAAAATATTTAATATAGCACTCTTACAAACATAATCATCATTAATTGTAACACCTTTTAAGAAACTATCTACATCCTCTTGTGTAACAATACCATCTATCTTAGCATAATAGACTTTGGGACAATGTTTCTTTGGAGATAATAATTGGTGAGCCAAAGTTCCATCATTTGTTAAAATAAGCAATCCTTCTGTATCTACATCCAAACGCCCCACAGGAAACAGATCATCACGATAATAATCATCAATAAGTTCAACAACTGTTGGATACACATTATCTTCAGTCGCACTTACATAACCACTTGGTTTATTCAACATATAATAAACATTTTCTTCATAATTAATCACTTCACCATCAACCATAATCTCATCAACAAGGGGATCAATATGTTGTTTATCTTTTTTTTCAATCTTCCCATTGACAAAGACACTACCACTTTTAATAATATCCTTAACTTGCTTTCTTGTTCCAAATCCTGTGTGTGCCAATAATTTATCTAACCTCATCTTTAACCTCAATATAATTTTCTATATAATTTATTTTTTCTTTATCACTATAATAACCAATATAAACCTTAATCGTCTGTTTGTTTTTTATAGTACCAGATAATTGTATACCTTTATAAAAATGATTAACTTTATCAACAAAGTCTTTTTTTAAATGATAAACCTCATTATCAAATATACCAACATTAGGGCAAATTTGATCATCATTTTCAGTTCCATATGTTATAGCTTTTACATAGTACATGTCAGTAGACACATTGTCAATAATAACATCATATGTAAATTTATTTTCTAATTGATTTAATTGAAGTCTGACTTGAAATGGATAATCACTATCGAACTGCTGTTGATTAACTAATTCACTCTTCAATTTTTGATATTCCTTTAAATCAGTATCAGCAGATTGTTCTTCTTGTTGTTGACAACTAACTAGAAAAACACAACAGATAATAAAACAGATTATTTTTTTCATAAAATCACCAAACCTATTATAACATGATTTCCACCATGAAAAAAGGCTATATTGAAGTGAATGAACACTTCAATATAGCCTTTATTTTAATTCAAAAGTATCACATGCTGTTTCAGCAGTATCTTTTGCTTTTGAGCAATGACAATTATTCACTTTAATACAGCTTGCTTCACAACAACCATCACAATTATACTTACATGTTCCTACACCACAATTTACATCTTTAGCCATAATATTCACCTCCATACATAAGTATGGTGTAATTTATTTTGAATATACAATAAAACAACTAAAACTGTACTCCAGTTCTCCATTATGTGATGTCATCGCAACTTGATAGTTTAACTGTTCAATAATCGGTTCGTCTTTTTCAATAAATTCATTAATAGCATCTTCTAAATCAAGCTCATGGCTTTTTTCTATAATTTTTATCTTCATGATCAAAGTTTAACATTATCATCAAGAATAATTTGTCATTATTGGTTGATTTCTACAATAAATTCACAATCAAACTTTTCTTGTGGTTTCAACATAACAACACTTTCTTTTTCCTTAAATTCACCTGTAAATCCAACATAATCATTATGACCAACCCATGGTTCAATAGCCAACAAACCACCAACATGGCTAGCCGTCCAAATTCCAAGATGTTCAAAATGACTCATATAGAATTTAATTGATTTTTTATGATTCAAAGATTTTAAAGCAACCCATTGAGATTTAAAATCTTTAACAACAATCGCATCATTATCAAATAATGCTTGTCTTACAAAGAATCTTTTTTCATTATCAAATAATGGTTTTGTCACATAAGACATTCCTCTTTTTTCAACATCAATAATCTTTTGATCCAAAGTTTCATTTTTTTCAAATTCCATATAATAATCATTGCTTGATTCATTCTCAAGAAACGGACACGCAAATGCAGGATGTCCACCAATTTGAAAATATATTTCCTTTTGATCTATATTTTCCACTTCACAATGACACTTCAATTGATTGTCTTGTAATGTATACGTAACAACCAAATGAAACAAATAAGGAAACTGTTCTAAGATAGTATCATTTGGTACCAAATGAAATTCAACACATGTATCAGAAACTTGTTTTGTTTCAAATACATTGTGTCTTGCAAAACCATGTTGAGTCATAGTATATGTTTTACCATCGATACGACATTCATTATTTTGTAATGCCCCAACAATCGGAAATAATATTGGTGCACTATTCGCCCACAATGAAGCATCTCGTTTCCACATATAATTAATATGATCATTTTGACCAATAATTTTGATAATCTCAGCACCTTTTGGATTTAATTCAACTTCTAATAAATCATTCTTTAAAATTGTCATATAGCACCTCTATTTCACTTGACCTTTTATAATCACTTTTTGAATTCTAATATCTTCATCAAAGAAAATAATATCTGCATATTTACCTTCTTTTATTTCTCCTAACAACTCTTCATTTAAACTTTTAGCTGGATTATAACTTGCAAGATTAACAGCTTCATTTAAAGTTAATCCTAAATGATTATAAGCATTCTTTACACAATCATTCATATTTGCAACACTACCTGCCAATGCTCCATTTTCAAGTCTTGCTTGATTATCTTTCACAAATACAGGCTGATTACCCAATTTATAGGTTCCATCAGGTAATCCAGCAGCCTCAATAGAGTCAGTAATTAATGTGATCTTATCTTTTCCTTTACATCTTAACAAAGCCAATGCTGCAGGATAACTCACATGAATACCATCTAAGATAAGTTCTGCATAAACACTATCATTAACCATAACTGCTCCAACAACACCAGGTAATCTATGAGTTAAAGGTGTCATCGCATTATAAGTATGAGTTCCAGAAGTAGCTCCAGCATCAATAGCTGCTTGTGCTTCTTCATAAGATGCATTTGTATGTCCTAAAGAAACAACAGTGTTTTTATCATTTAAATATTGAATCAATTCAATAGAATGATTTAATTCTGGTGCAATAGAAATTTTTCTTACAATCTCTTGATTTTTCTTTACAAAAGATAAGTAATTATCAACAGTAGGCTCAATCATACATTCTTCAGGTTGAGCACCTTTGTATACCTTATTGAAGAATGGCCCTTCTAGATGCACACCTAAAACTTGTGCTCCTTCAACCTTGTCTTTATTTATTGCAATATTTTCAACAGCCTTAGCAATATCATCAGCTGGCATTGTCATTGTCGTTGGTAACAATGTTGTTACACCTGTCTTTAAAGCTTCTTTAGAGATCTTATTTAAATCTTCAAAAGTTGGATACATAGTATCACTACCAGCACGACCATGAGTATGCACATCAATGAATCCCGGACCTACATACAATCCTTTTGCATCAATAATTTCTTCATCTGTTGGTTTTCTTTCACTAATTTCAATAATTTTATCATTTTCAATAAAAATATTTTTTTCTACTATTTCATCATGTAGAATAATTTTCCCGTTTACAATACATTTTTTCATATTCTTGTCCTCCTTTTCATATTATACCACTTATTGATATATCTTCAAACCAAAAAGCCTACAAAAAAAGGATAGATTATCTATCCTTAGTGCTTAATTCATCAATAATACTATCAATTTTATTTCCATAATCTAACGAAGTATCTAAAAGAAAATGAATCTCAGGACATTTTCTTATTGTTAAACGCTTTGCTAGTAATGAGCGAATAAAACCTTTAGATCTTTCTAATGCTTCCATACTCTTTTTAGTATTCTTATTAAGAAAAGAAACATAAACTTTGGCAATTGACAGATCATTTGTAATATCTACAGCAGTAATTGTACAAAAACCAATTGAAGGATCTTTAACTTCGACTTGTAAAATAGATGAAAGTTCTCTTAAAACAATATTGTTCATTTTATCTTTTTTTAAGACCACTTCTACTCACTCCTATTTTCTTTCTACTTCTTCCATGATATAACCTTCAATAATATCGCCTTCTTTAACGTCATTATAATTTTCAATTGTTATACCACATTCATATCCAGTTGCTACTTCCTTAGCATCATCTTTAAAACGTTTTAATGAAGCCATCTTACCTTCATATATAACAACACCATCTCTAATAAGACGAATTCCACTATCTCTTCTCATATAACCATCAGTTATATAACATCCACCAATATTACCAACTTTAGATACTTTGATAACTTGTCTGATTTCAGCTTGACCAGTGATAACTTCTTTCATTTGAGGTGCAAGCATACCTTTCATAGCAGCTTCGATTTCTTCTACCATTTTATAAATGATATTGTGTAATCTAATTTCCACACCCTC
>JAVWHX010000007.1:0-51361 GCA_036639875.1 Coprobacillus sp. | reverse complement strand
TATTCAAACTGACCCCTGTCGAATCCAAGACGCCCCCATTAGTAAGCATTTTTCAATGCTTTTTCAACATCTCTTTTTGCATCTTTATCTTTTAAGTCTTGACGCTTATCATAAAGTTTTTTACCTTTTGCTAAAGCAATCTCAACTTTAAGTTTAGATGTATTAAAATATAACTTTGTCGGAACAATTGTCAAACCATTTTCTTTCACTTCTTTTTGAAGTTTTCTTATTTCTTTTTTATGAAGTAATAACTTCCTAGTACGAAGTGGTTCATGATTAAACCTATTTCCTTGTTCATAAGGAGCAATATGCATGTTTTCAATAAAAGCTTCATCATTCTTAATCCGAATAAAAGAATCTTTTAAATTGGTATTGCCCTTACGAATAGACTTAATTTCAGTTCCCTGTAATTCAAGTCCTGCTTCATAAGTATCTAATATAAAATAATCATGATAAGCTTTCTTGTTTTGAGCAACAATCTTCATGCATATCTCTCCTTCCTTTTATCTTTTAGCAAATCTCTTTGCTTTCCTTATTTTACCCTTTTTCTTGTCATTTGTCTTTACTTTTTTGTCGTCTAAGTGAATTGTTTTCTTCTTTTTTATTCTTGCCTTTTGATTAACCAATTCAAAATCAATTGTTCTATCTTTTTTACTACAAGAAAGAACCCTTACTTTAACTTTATCAGACAACTTATAAGTCTTACCAGTCATTTCCCCAACTAACATCATATTCTTTTCATCATAATGATAATAATCATCTGTTAATTCAGTCATATGAACAAGTCCATCAACAGTATTAGGTAACTCTACAAAAAATCCAAACTGAGTAATTGAACAAATCAAACCATCAAACTCTTCTCCAATATGCCCACTCATATACTCAGCCATCTTCATATCAGTAACTTCTCTTTCAATATCAATAGCTTCTCTCTCTCGATTAGATGCTCTTTCTGCTAAATAAGGAATCACTTCTTGATAATGACCTACCATATCAAATCTTTGTTCAAATAAATATTTACGTATTAATCTATGTACCAATAAATCAGGATATCTTCTAATCGGTGATGTAAAATGTGTATAGTATTCATCTGCTAAACCAAAATGTCCTAAACATTCTTCATCATATCTCGCTTTTTGCATACATCTCAATAACATTGTTGATATAATTGTATGTTCTTCAGTCCCTTTTGATGCCTCTACAATTGCACTTAATTCATTAGGAAAAACATGTTCTAATGAACCTTTAATTGTATAACCCAATGGTTTTACCATTGATACAAATTGTTGTAACTTCTTAAGTTTAGGCTGTTCATGTACACGATATATAAATGGTATGTCCATCCATTTAAAGTGTTCTGCAACTGTTTCATTTGCCTTTAACATAAACTCTTCAATAATCCTATCAGAAGCTCCTCTTTCTCTTAAAACAACATCAATAGGTTTACCATTTTTATCAACCAATACCTTTGCTTCATTCACATCAAAATCAATAGAACCTCTTTGATCTTTCTTCTTTCTCAATACTAATGCAACTTCTTGCATTAAAAAGAATAAATCAATAACATCCTTATATTTATCTTGAACCTCTTTATCACCATCTAATATCTTATTGACATTGTTATATGTCATTCGATAAGAAGAATGAATCACTGACTCAATAATCTCATGATTAACAACAACACCTTCATTATTAATTTCCATAATACAACTTAATGTATATCTATCTACATTTGGATTTAAAGAACATATTCCATTAGATAACTTATGCGGTAACATTGGAATAACTCTATCAACCAAATAAATAGAAGTTCCTCTTTTCACTGCTTCTTTATCTAAAGCTGAACCTTCTTCAACATAATACGAAACATCAGCAATATGTACACCTAATTCATAATGACCATTATCTAATTTCTTTAAAGAAATGGCATCATCTAAATCCTTAGCATCATCACCATCAATAGTGACAATCACTTCATTTCTTAAATCAACACGATTTCCAATATCAGTTGTATCAATTTCATCAGGCATATTTTCAATTTGTTCATAAACTTCTTTAGGAAACTCAATATCAACATCATGAGCATGAACAATTGATAAAATATCAACACCAGGATCATTCCTATGACCTATAACAGTTACAATATTTCCTTTAATCTGTGGTTTATAAGTTTTAATCTCCACAACAACCTTATGTCCTAGAACAGCACCATGCATATGTCCTTGATCTACAAAGATAGGTTGATTAAACTTCCCATCATCACAATCAACATAAAAATCACGTTTGCCTCTTTTAACTTCTCCAACATAACGAGTTTGTCCTCTTTTAATAACTCTGACAACTTTTCCTTCTTCTCTACTTCCTCTTGAAGGTATCTTCTCTAATAGAACAGTATCCTTATCATAAGCATCTTTCATCTTAGACTCATGAATATAAAAATCTCTATCTTCATCAACTTTAACAAAGCCAAAGCCTTTCTTATTCATTTCTAACACACCACTAAAGAATTGTAATTGATTAATCAAATAATATTCATTATTCTTATCTCTAATAATTAAACCTTCATCTTCTAAAAGATTCATAACCTTAACAAATTCAACAAAATCATTTGAAGCTTCCTTAGAAAAATGTTCAGCTAACTCATTGATTTTCCTCTTTGTATAATGATTATCCTCTAATAACTTTAATATCTCTTCTTTCATAACTTCACCTCTCTTTCATTTTACCCAAAATAAATAAAAACAGGACACCAAGTGCCCTATTTTCTTAACCCATTCTAATTAAGATTGCAATAACAAAGAATGATATTGCTAACCCAATTGTAATTCTAGAAAGTATCAAATCCGCTCCTCTTTCTTTTTGATTAGCAAAAAGATTAGAACTTTGACCCGTCAAGGCATTAACGATACCATCTGATTTACCACTTTGTAATAGGCATACTATAATAAGAGCAACTGAAACAACCATCAACAATATATTTAAAATCATCATGATACCTCCTTTTCATTTAACTTTTATACACTCGCATTGCAATGATACCATAACAGCAATAAAATTACAATACTTTTATCACATACCAACCTTTTGTCCTAGCAACTTTCCAACAATAATTCCACATAAACAAAAAGTTAAACTTAAAAGAATATATCCCATTCCTAAAAGGATTTTTTTATTTTCTAACAATTGAACACTCTCTAATGAAAAAGTCGAAAATGTTGTAAACCCACCACAAAATCCAGTCTTTAAGAATAAGCTAATATCTTCACTCATATGTCCTTTATCAAACAACCCAACAACAAACCCTACAAAGATTGCTCCTAAAATATTTGTTATAAAAGTAGAAAAAGGAAAAGTACTTTTCAATGGTAGAAAAGTGAGTCCATATCTTAGCATTGCACCAAGTGCTCCTCCTAATCCTACCAATAAAAATTTATTCATACTCTTCCTCCATCGCAATAACACTAAATTTATTATCTTTATCTATTAATGTTACAACTATCTTATACTTATCTGAAGCAATAATTGGATTACTTTCTTTAAATGTAACTTCTATTTCTATATCATAATAACTATAATCTTCTAAACCTAATAATGCCTTTGATTTCTTTTCTTGAGAAAGAATGTTATATCTCACAACTTCTTGATTATTTATTTTCGCTAGAATATATTCATCAGCATTCTTATAATATCCACTCTTCGCATAAGTCGCAAAGTCATCTTTCATATCAGTATAGAAATAATCCACGCCACCTATTTGACCTTTTTGTTTATTTGAAAGTGTATAAAAATCAGCAACGAAATAAGCAGCTACAAATTCTCGTACTTGATCATCTTTATTTCTTGATTTCGCTATTTTTAACTGATTGTATATATTACTCATTAATGATGTTTGATTGCTTACTTCTTTATAAACAATTTCATTTGTTGTTGGTTTACTTATTGCTTCATTTCTTTTATTCATAAAATAAGCTCCAAACCCAACACCAATAATCATTAAAACAATTACAACATATCTTTTCTTTATTTTATGAGCAATCTTACGATATGGTTTTGTATCTTTAACTGATGGTAAATACTCACTCTTAATAAAGATATTCATAAATGTTAATAACGGTTTATATTTACGATCTATCATATTTGTAGCTTCTACAAATATTTCAAAGAATATCATTAATACAATAAAAAGGATGGAAGCAACTAACTTATCATATAAATAAATATAAGAACAAACAGAGAATAAGATTGTTACAAGATAAAGAATAAGTACACTTTTGGTTTGTCCTAATTCTAATGAAAACATCAATTGATGATGAAGATGATTCTTATCTGCTTCACTAAAACTCTTATGATGAACTTTTCTTCTTATAATAGCAATAAGGGTATCCATAATTGGTATCATTAAAACAACAATTGGTGCTCCTAAAGTAAAGAAAGATGAACTCTTATATCCAAAACCTAATAAAGAGATAACTGAAATCATATAGCCAATAAATAAAGCGCCACAATCTCCTAAGAAAATAGAAGCTGGATGAAAGTTATAAACTAAGAATCCTGCAATTGCTCCTGCAAGCAATAAAGAGAGTGAGGCAATATCGGTTCTTCCATATGTAAGTGAAGTTAGCGAAATCGTAATCAAAACTATAATTGATATACCACCACATAAACCATCCAATCCATCAATTAAGTTCACTGCATTCGTAATCCCAACAATCCAAACGATCGTTATAATAATTGCAAAGATATATGATGCATCAGTTGAAAGAAACGGTAACGTAAATCCTTTTAAAGAAATATCCCCAAAGAAAACAACCACCAATGCTGCAGTAACTTGTCCTGCTAACTTAAGTTTTGGTGAGATATCATGAATATCATCATAAAACCCTGTTATAAATATAATAAACCCACCTATCAATATTGAATTAATCTGTGTGTCTGTTTTTAAAAACAACATAGTTCCAATTAAAAAACTTGCATATATAACATATCCACCTGTTCTTGCTACTATTCCAGTATGAATGGTTCTTTTATTTGTTTGAGCAATGATACCAAGTTTTTTAGATATCTTACTCATTATTGGTACAAATATAATACTAATCAAACAAGTTACAACAAAAGATAATCCTATCTCTAAACTCATATCATCACTCCTTCCTTTATGTATTATAGTACAAATTTGAATAAATTTATAGATATTATTATTTTATGTTAAATATTTATACAGAAATGGTATAATGTATATGCACAAGGAGGAAAACGAAAATGCACAAATTAGGTATATCTGTATACCCAGAAAAATCTACTAAAGAAGAGGTATACGCATATTTAGAACTTGCTGCTAAATATGGATTTTCAAGAATCTTTACATGTTTGTTATCTGTTACAGATAGTAAAGAGGTTATTTTAAAAGAGTTTAAGGAATTCATGGATAAGGCTCATAGTTTGGGATATGAGGTTGCTGTGGATACTAATCCTGAAGTCTTTGCTCATTTAGGGGCTACACCATCTGATTTAAGTCCGTTTAAGCAAATGGGTGTGGATATTATTAGACTTGATGGTTCTTTTGGAACATTAAAGGATATTGAGATTACAAGAAATCCTCATAATATTCTTGTTGAATTTAATGGAAGTATGAATCAAGGTTTAGAATTGTTGATTGAAAATGGTGGAAATAAAGATCAATGTATTGTATGCCATAATTTCTTCCCTGAAAGATATACAGGGATTGATTGGGATTATTTTATGGATATGAATGCATATTGGAAATCATTGAATATGAGAACTGCTGCTTTTGTAAGTAGTAATAATGATAATACTCATGGTCCTTGGAATGTATTCTGTGGTTTACCAACTGTAGAAATACATAGAGGTTTACCTATTGATTTACAAGCACGTCATATGCTTGCTACTGGAGATGTTGATGATGTTATCATTGGTAATGCTTATGCTACAGAAGCAGAATTAAAAGCTTTATCTGAAATTGATTTACAAAAAGTATCATTTAGAATGAATGAAGAAGCGGGAATTAGTGAAGTTGAAAAGGCTATTGTTTATGACTTTGCTCCTCATTGGAATCGTTATGATTATTCTTCATTTATGTTAAGATCATCTTCTCCTAGAGTTGAATATAAGGGTACAAGTATTCCTTATCGTAAAAGTGATAAGAAAACATTCACTCGTGGTGATGTCTTAGTTGTTAATGATAACCTATCACATTATCGTGGAGAATTAGAAATTGTTTTAACTGAAATTGCTAATGATGGTGAAAGAAATCTAGTTGGACATGTTAAAGAAGAAGAAATGATGATTCTTGAATTAATTCAACCAGGTTACCATTTCTCTATATTAAAATCTTAACCACGTTTAAAAGGCGTGGTTTTTTGTTGCACATTTTTTGAGTGTTTAATTGACTAAAGATGTTTATTTGAACTAAAAAAAGAATTACTTGATTTCTAAATCAAATAACTCTTCTAATTTATAAGCAACCCCATCTTCTAAAACACCTAAGCAAACATCCTCAGCTTTTTCTTTAATAATATCGATGGCATTTCCCATCGCAATAGGATGTGCAACTGTTTCAAACATTTCCACATCATTTGGCCCATCACCAAAGCAATAACTATTTTCAATATCTATATGGAATAATTCTAATACATCCAAGATTCCTGTTGCTTTTGATACCTTTTGAGAGTATACCTCCATACTATGATTATCTGGATGTAATTCATAATTAAACTTTTGGTAGTGAGCTATTGCATAATCAAGTTCAACTTGATCTTTAACCCATACTTCTAGTTTAACAACTCTTTGTATAACTTCATCTTCATCATATTCATGACAGAAATTTTTAAAGTCTATATTACATTGACTATAGAAGTTTAACAAGCAATCATTTTCTTTAGGCATATAACAATATGTCGATGTCTGTAATACATATTCAATATTCTTACTCTTCAATGCTTCAATTAATTCTTTAACATCTTGAGGATTTAAAAATCGACTCTTCAAATCGTCATGATTGTACTTTATATTAGCTCCATTTGCTAAAACATATCCATCAAAATCCAATGCTCTAATATTCTCAGCAATATAACCATATGGTCTACCACTCGCAATAAAACAAAGATGTCCTTTTGACTTCACTTTCTTAATAGCTGCTTTTACTCTTGGTGATACACCACCAAGTTCCTTAGCATATAAAGTTCCATCAATATCAAAAAAAATAATCTTCTTATTCATTAATCTACCCATCCAAAATGTTGACATGCTTTATAAATTCCATCTTTATCAGCATCATCAGTTATATAACTTGCTTTTGCTTTTAATGCTTCAATAGCATTACCCATCGCAATAGAAGTCCATTCATCTCTAAACATACTTAAATCATTCTTTTCATCACCAAAAACAACAACATCTTTATAATCTCCACCAAAATGATCAACAATTGTTTTAATTCCTACTGATTTATCACCTGGTTCAACAAATAAGAATTCTTTATGAAAACGACACCAAGGTAAATCTTTTAAACCTTCTAATTTATCTTCTTCTGGGCTATCACAAGCAATATAAACTTTATATATTTCATCAAAGTCTCTTGGGTCTAATCCCTCTTGGACAACTGTTTCCATATAAACATCATGAGTGAAGTCATAGAATCTATTATCAGGTGCTAATCTTCTTGTCGCATTATCTGGAGAAATAGCCCAAATATATCCTTTTTCTTTACATTCATCAATAAGTGCAATACATTTGTTATAATCCAATGGTTTAATCTCAATAAGTTCATTATTGATTGTAATTCCATTACCACCATCACTAACCATATTCTTAAATCCTAATTCTTGCATATGACTTGCTGCCATTGCATAACTTCTTCCTGTTGCAATCGCAATAAAATGTCCTTTATCTTCAAGTTCTTTGATAGTCTTCTTTGTAGATTCAGGAACATATTGATCACCAGGTGTTCCTACTGCAAGTGTTCCATCTATATCAAAGAAAAAAAATTTTTTATCCATATCCATACCTCCGTCAACCATTTTAACAGATATTTTAAATCTTTGTCGAGATTTACAGGATATGAAAAAAAGTACCCATAAATGGATACTTTAGGTTTACTAATTTTGTAAACGTTGAATCATTTTCATCATTGCTTCAGCAGAATTAAAGTTTTCTGGTACGATATCTGATGCTCCAATTTGTACATCAAATTCTTCATTAATTTCAGAAACGATTTCTAAAATAGCAAATGAATCTAAAATTCCATCATCAATTAATGTCGTACATCCTTTAAAATCAATATCCCCATCAATTTCTTCTAATAATTCAAATAACTTTTCCATGTTTTTCTCCTTTTATTGTTTATAATTTAATATATTCGTTTCAAAACGACCACGTTGTAAACTTAAACCATTTTGTTTTGAATATAAATAAATACTTGGTAAATCACGACTTAGAAAGAGTGATATTCCTTCACACATCGCATATGCTCCTACACGTTGGAACTCAATTATATCTCCTATTTGTGGTTCTTGTAAAGGTAATCCTTTAACAAGGTTATCATTAATAGTACAAAGAGATCCAGAAACATTACACTTAATTGCTTCTTTATCACTTTCTATTTCTTTAAGTTGACGATAATGAGGAATTTTCATTGCCATCATTTGTCCATAGTATGTCATTTGATGTAATCCACCATTGACAATACAATAAGCATTATCATTCACTTTATAATCAACAACATCCGTATAATAATTCCCACAGCTTGCTGCAACAAAACGACCTAACTCAAGTGTAATATGTCCTTTAAAATGAAGTTCGTTTAAAAGATCACAAAAACCTTCTAATAATTCTTTTTCGTCATAAGGTTTAGCTCCTTGGAAATATTCTACATAGAATCCAGGTCCAAACTCCAATTCTTGAGCAACATAACCATAATCCTTTTCAAGTTTTGTTATTAAGTTATCAGCAAATTCTAATTCTTCCTTATAAATACTTAAACGTTTTCTTTGTGTCCCAGAAAAATGGTGAATCCCTACAATCTCAATATGAGGATACTCATCACGTTTTTCAATAAGCTTACACAATTCTTCTTCACATATTCCAAATTGATTTCCTGTTGTTATTCGTAATAACATTTTGACTTTACAACCAACTTGCTTTGCTGCTTCGTGAATAAGGTAGAAATGATTAACAGACTCACTTGTATAAACAATGCGATCACCATATTCTTTAACAACTCGTTCTATATCTTTTTTTGCTTTATATACACCTGATAAAACAACTTTATCAATAGATACATTTGCTCTTTCACAAATTTCAAATTCTCCATGAGAACAAACCTCAAAACGATCAATTTCATTTTCAATACTTTTAATAATAAAAGGATTTGCTTTCATTGCATAACACAAATGAACACGATCACCTAATGCCTTTTTAATAAATTGAATTCTTTCACATAAAACATCAGTATCAAAAACATAAGCTGGTGTTGTTATTTGTGAAACAACCTCTTGATAATTTGGTTTAAACATTAGATTCCTCCTTTATCATCTTGATAAGTTCTTGTCTATCTATTTTACCATTCTTTGTAATAGGAAATCCATCTATTTTCATAAATACATTAGGAATCATAAATACAGGTAAATCTTTTTTCAAATAACGGATTAATTCTTTTCTTTCAATCTCTCCATCATAGAAGGCAATAATCTTATTATTTTCAAAAATACAACATGATCTTTTAATAACTTCAACCTTATCCATCATATTTTCAATTTCACCCAACTCGATTCTATGTCCCATATGTTTGATTTGGAAATCCTTACGTGAAGCAAAACATAACAAACCTTCTTCATTGTAGTATCCTAAATCTCCAGTACGATAAATTGTTTCCAAATAATACTTATTTAAAGGATTTTGACAGAAAGCTTTTTCAGTTTGTTCTTTATTATTATAATACCCCAAACTTACAGCCGTTCCACTTACACAAATCTCACCCATAACATTTGTATTTTTAACTTCTTTATCACTATCATCTAAAAGGAATACTTTTTCATTAGAGAATGGTTTTCCAATTGGAATCACTTGACCAAGCTCATAATCTTTTTCAATAATATAGTATGTACAATTACATGTGATTTCTGTTGGTCCATAAAGATTTACATACATCGCATTAGGTAAATATTGTTTCCAAATATTAAATTGTTTGATTGGCATAACTTCCCCACTAAACATAACTTTAGTAAGTTTTTCAGGAATTTTATAATCAAAACCTTTTAATGTTGAAATAATACAGACTGCTGATACTGCCCAAATAATTGTAGTAATTTCTCTTTCGCACATAAAATCTAATAGTTTTGATGGCATTGAGAAGTATTGTTTGGGAATAATCTGCATTGTTGCACCAGTCTTAATAGTAGAATAAATATCTTTTACAGAAACATCAAAATCCCATGGAGCTTGATTTCCTATAATATCATTTTCAGTAATTTCAAATGTTTCAGTAAATGTATCAATAAAATCAATAACACTACGATGAGCAACTGTAACTCCTTTTGGAATTCCAGTAGATCCAGATGTAAAAATACCATATAAAGGCATAATATCCAGCATGTTATTTCTAATCTCATTAAGTTTTTCTTCATCAAGAGAACCAGTTAATTCTTCTAATACAATAATTTCTCCTTCAAATTCTAAACGACTTAAATCTTGAGAATGTTTTTGAGATGTCATGATTGTTTTTGATTCTAAAGTTTCCATAATATGAGTTAATCTTGTCTTTGGCTGTTTTGTATCAAGCATAACATAAAAGCATCCTGCATAGACAACTCCGAAAAACAAACTAATAGCATCAACACTTTTTTCCATAAAGATAGGAACTGGCATTCCTTGTTCATAATGTAATGTTAATTGACTTCCTATATGCTTTGCTTTTTGAACCAATTCTTTATACGTTATTTCTTTTTCAACATCAGCAAAGGCAACCTTATCAGGAAATCTCTTTGCACTATTCTCTAAATAATCTAAAATATTATACATATTATTTATCCTTCCCATCTTCTAGAATACGCTTGACAAGTTCATATTCATATCTCACTTTTTTTCCTTCTTTGGCTTGCTTATCAGCCCACTCATAAACTCTTTTATATCCATCTACTTCCTTATCATAGCGTTTACTGATTTTTTCATCACGTTTACCCTCAGCCAACTGATAACGATTATTTAATAAATTTCCAAGATAGTATGTCATTTTCTTTTGACCATAGATATTTAAATGATTAGGATTATAAAAATCCGTATTCGGATCCAAACCAATTTCATTTACAAATTCATCCATATCTAAACACTCATAACCATATTCTTTAATTAATGCTTTAGCAGAATTATTTCTACCACGCTCTGGTAACATCTTCTTTGAGTAATAGCGAGGCATATTTGTAAACATTACATTTTTCAAATTCTCTTTTTTACAATATTCAAGTAAATCTTTAAGATGCTTCCCAGATAAATCATACATTGGGGATTCTTCTCTAAATTGTTTGATATCTACATAATCTTTTTGAGAAACTACCCTTGTATTCCCCTCCATTCCAGAGGCTGCCAAATAATCATTATCCTTCTCTAGTAAATCATTAATACTTGCTTTTACACACTCAAAAAATCTAGGCCAGTTTGAATGATATTTTAAAAAGGGAATATGATAAGAAAGTTGATCTTTTTCAGGTACAAGTTCCTTTATTGTATTCGTTTTGTTTTGTGAAGATTTCATATTATCAATCCACAAACGCAATCCACCTTCTCTACTTTCTTGTTCATCATTATATAAAATACCATTAATATCAATTACAAATACTTTTGGATTCTGTGTCTTTCTTGCTTCAATAAGCATTGACTTAGCAAGACCCATTGGAGCCATATTAGTACCTAAGGAATAACTTGTATATCCATATTCCTTCCAAGCTAATGGTGCAGAGTAATTTGTATATGATGTACTTGCACCAATTAAAATCATATCTAAACTATTTTCTTCTAATTCATAAAAGTTCTCAACACGTTTTATATCAGATTCGCTATTTAATTGACGACATAAGATAAAGTTAGTGCCAAAAACCAAAACAGCAATTATAACTGTCATTAACAAAATCTTTAATTTTTGATTTCTTGTCATTTTCTCATCTCCCCCAATTAAAATTGCATATAAACAAATTGATTTTGATTATATCCTGGTCCATATATACCAAAAAGTAATATTGCCATTACAGCAAGTATATATATTCCCCAACGTATATATATAGAACGTTTCGCAATTCGTTCACGAACACTTCCTTTTTCTTGTAATATATCTACAACTAACAATATTCCTAACGAAATAACTAATAGAACATAATTTTCAAAATTCAATCCTATTGAGAAAAATTCTTTTTTTATCTTTAATGGAACTTCATAAAAACGGAATGTTTTCAAAAAGATATCCCATGCATTTGGTAATGTTGCTGCTCTAAAAATAATACATCCCACACATGTAATCCAGAAAGTTCTCGCAATTTGGAAAAACTGAAATACTTTTGACTCAGTTTTGATATGTAAAATTTCATTCATACGCGTAAAGACAGGTTTCATTAACCCACTAATCGCTATCAATAAACCATAGAAAATACCCCACACAATATAATTCCAATTCGATCCATGCCAGACACCTACAAGAAAGAATACAAGAAGATTTCCTAAGGCTATTGGTAAAGTTCTTCCTATATGTTTCCCAAAACGCTTTTTCGCTGCTTTTCCAAGTTTTGATACACCCTTTGTTAATGAGAAAGGATAGAATACATAATCCTTCATCCATGTACCAAGTGACATATGCCATCTTCTCCAGAATTCAGAAACTGTCTTAGAGAAATATGGACGGCGGAAGTTTTCTGCCATGGTAATTCCCATAGTTTGAGCACACCCTCTAGCTATATCAATACATCCAGAAAAATCAGTATAATCTTGAATTGCATACATCACAACTCCAAAGGTTACACCCATTCCAGACATATGGAAATAATTTTCAAAGACAAAATTCGCAATCATCGCAACTCTATCTGCAATAATCATCTTTTTGAAATATCCCCACAACATAAGTTGTAAACCAAATTTCAAATCTTGATAACCTGGTTTCTTAGGAGCATACAATTGAGGAGCCAAATCTTTAAACCTACCGATTGGTCCTTGTAATATTTGTGGAAAGAATGAAACAAATAATGCAACTTTCCCAAGATTATGTTCTGGTTCAATTTTTCCCCAATAAACATCAATAACATAAGACATTGTTTGAAACGTATAAAAAGAAATACCTAAAGGTAATATTAAATTCAATGTTGGTAAATGACCACCAAAAGATAATGAATTCAATAACATGTTTAAATTTTCAGAGAAAAAATTAAAATACTTTAAAAATAATAGAATCCCAAAATTTAATAAAAGTAAAGATACAAGCATTCTCTTTCTCTTATTTTTAAATAATTTTCGATTCTCTTTTGTTGATTCCACTGTCTTTTCTAATTCATGTTGTTTACCAATGTATATTGCAGCAAAATATGAAGTTAGTGTTGTTAAAATAATAAAAATCGCAAACTTTGCACTTGCGTAAAAATAAAAGAAATAACTTGCTGCCAACAAAAATACCCATTTCCATTTTGCTGGAACAACAAAACTCCCAACAATGACAACTGCAAAAAATAATATAAACGTTATTGTATTAAATGCCATAAAAGCCCCCCTTGCTCTATTTATCCCTTATTTATATAATAAGTATATTGTTTTATACTTTGCCTAACAATCATCACATCATTTTTTTAAAATATCACATAGTTATTTTAATAAAAATAGTGACGAATCAATTTTTATTATATAAGAAGTGTATGGACTTTCTGTGTATTTTAAAGACAAAAAAATGTCCCTAAGGACATTATTTAAAATATTGTGTGTTTTCTAACATGATACCGCAACCTTCAGCTACACAATCAAGTGCATTTTCAGCTACGAATACTGGAACTCCTAAACCTTCTTCTAAATATTTATCAAGGTTATGTAATAAAGCTCCTCCTCCAGTTAAGAAAATTCCTTTATTAACAATATCAGCTGATAATTCAGGTGGTGTTTGTTCTAATACTTGTTTAGTAGCTCTTAAGATTGTTTCGCAACATTCATGTAAAGCTTCTTCTGTTTCTCTAGCACTTAATGTGATTGTATGAGGTAAACCAGTTACTAAATCTCTTCCTCTTACATCCATTATTTTATCACTATCTGCTCCATAAGCAGTACCAATATTAATTTTAATTTCTTCGGCAGTACGATCACCAATTAATAATTTATATTTATCTTTAACAAATTTAATTAATTCAGTATCCATTCTATCTCCAGCAATCTTTAATGAAGTACTAGAAACAATATCTCCTAATGAAAGAACTGCAACATCAGTAGTTCCCCCACCAATATCAACAACCATATTTCCAGATGGTTTAGAAATATCTAACCCAGCTCCAATAGCTGCAACTTTTGGTTCTTCTTCAATAAATACTCTTTTAGCTCCACATCTTAAGGCTACATCTTGAATAGCGCTTTTTTCAATTGAAGTAATATTTGATGGACAACAAATTAAAATAGTAGGTCTTGAAAAAACACCTTTTAAGTTTAATTTATTGATAAAATGAGTAATTAAAATTTCAGTAATTTGAAAATCTGCAATAACCCCATCTTTTAATGGACGAATGGCTTGAAATCTACCTGGAGTCTTTCCAAGCATTTCTCTTGCTTCATCACCAACTGCGATAGGTCTGTTTGTTTCTGTATTAATTGTAACAACTGAAGGTTCATTAACAACAATTCCTTCACCCTTTACATAAATAAGAATGTTAGCTGTTCCTAAATCAATACCAATTTCTTTTGATAATTTCATAGTTATTCCTCCTATAATAGCATTTCTATTGTAACATTTTTTGTGTTAAATACAAGAAAAAAATAATAGCGATTAAAAATCGCTATTTAATCGTATTAAGTGGTTGTCCTAAATACTTTTCTGGATTATATAATTGTCCGTCTTTTTGTAAAATGAAGTGTAAATGATTCTTTAAATCTGACTCATAAACGTTCTCTCCACTTGTCCCAATAACGTCACCTTGCTTAACTGCTTGGTTCATTTCTACATTCACTTTAGATAATGATTCATATGTCGTTGCAATCTTATCAGTGTTTGAAATTGTAACTACCCATCCTAAGACAGGATCATTCGTTTTCTTTGTTACTGTTCCACTAATTGACGCAACAACTTCAAAAGCAGTGTTCTTATTAGAATAATCTATACCTTGATTAGGCCTATAAACATTTTCAAAGAAAATAAGTGATTGTTCTTGTTTGGCTGCATCTGCATCCTTATCATAATAATATCTTACAATCCCTACACCATCCTTAACTGGACCTTTTAATGTTTCAATTGTTTTCTCTTCTTTCTTAGTATCAGGTTCTTTCTTTTCTTCAACTTTAACAACTGATTCATCTCCAAAATCATTAGCTTGATTATCTAAAATTCTTTGTACTAATCCAATCCCACCTAAAAACACTGTTAATGCTAATGTAATACCAAGTGCTCTCTTATACTTAAAAGTTCTTCTGTTCATACTTTCACCTCTTTTAAAGTATGAACAAAGTTTTTTAATCTATACGCTCAATTTTAATATTTTGATAATAATGATTTAATATCTCTTTATACGTCTTTTTTTCTTTAGCCATTCCTTGTGCTCCATACTGACTCATACCAACGCCATGCCCACTTCCCGAAGTTTCAAAAACATATCCCTTATTTGTTAATTCAATTGAAAAGCAAGAAGAAGCTAATCCAAGTTTTTCTCTTACTTCTCTTCCAGTATATGTTTTATCATTAATGATAACTTTATTGACATAACCACTTGATGTATATGATGTTATACTCATATCAGGATTTTTAACATCAAATGCATTAGCTAACTGTTGTTTTGTAAAAGTTTTCTTTCTTTTGTTCGTTGGATCAATCGTTAAATCCCACTTACTATCTACTGCTTTTAAGTATACCACTTCTCCATTAAAATAATCTCCACAATTAACAGTTTTCCCATTACTACTCGAAAAGAATAAAGCAGAGATATATTTCCCTTCATATGTCATAACTTCATAACTTGTTTCTTTAACTGCTTTTTCTACCTTTCTTTTATTCTCTTGATAATGACTTCCCCAGTTCTTTTTCATTTGATTATCTGTCAAATATACTTGTGATGCTGTTGTATTATCTACTTTTAAATTTCTTGATAATACAAACGTTCTTGCTGCAACAACCTGTGCTTTAATTGCTTCTAATTCAAAACTAACAGGCATTTCTCCAGCAACGACACCTACTAAGTATTCTTCTAAGGGAATAGATAATGTTTGACTTTCTGTTTTCACTTTGACTGTGTATTCTTTTTGTTCTGTTATTGATTTATATTTTGATGATATGTAAGTTATTGTTTCTTTATAATTTATACATCCAATAATCAATATTAAAGCCAAAACAAAAAGAAGCTTCTTATATATTGTTTTCATATTACAATATATGTAAGGCTTCTTTGTTTATGAATAAAAACTGATTGTTCCAAAATTTAATATAAATGATGCAAATAAATATCCTAATGCTATTGAAGCAACAAGATAAAAAAGATAAAACTGTTTTAACTTACTTGGTTTGATATATTCTTCATATTTAAAACAACTTAAACCAATCATTGCTAGTAAAACAGATATAATATAAACAGTTATATTGACAATATAATAAACCATTAGTTCACTTCCTTTTCTCTTTTACATTATAACGATAATTGAGTATAATAACAACAAGGAGGAAATAATTATGAAATATTTTAATTTACCTCATACTGATCTTAATGTGTCAAGAATTGCACTTGGTTGTATGAGAATTGCTGATAAGAGTGTTGATCAAGTTGAAGAGTTAGTAAAAACAGCTTTAGATGAAGGAATTAATTTCTTTGATCATGCTGATATTTATGGACGTGGGAAGTCTGAAGAAGTTTTTGGTGAAGTCTTAAAGAAGAATCCTGATATGCGTAAGAAAATGATTATTCAAACAAAATGTGCTATTGTTCCTGGGCAAAGATATGATTTTTCTAAAGAACATATATTAAAAAGTGTTGATGATTCATTAAAAAGATTATGTACTGATTATGTAGATATATTATTATTACATAGACCTGATGCATTATGTGATCCTAAAGAAGTTGCTGAAACGTTTGATGAATTATATGAAAGTGGAAAAGTGAAATATTTTGGTGTTTCTAATCATACTCCATTTCAAATTGAATTATTAAAGAAATACTCTAAACATCCTATTATTATTAATCAATTACAGATGTCTATTGTTCATTCTGTTATGATTGATTCTGGATTAAATATGAATATGAAAGAAGCTTGGGCTCAAGATAAAGATGGTGGTATCTTAGATTATTGTCGTTTAAAAGATATTACAATTCAACCTTGGAGTGTTGTTCAAGCTTCATGGGCCGAAGGAACATTTTTAGATAATCCTGATTATAAAAAGTTAAATGATGTCATGCAAGAATTAGCTGATGAATATAATGTCACTAAGAGTGCCATAGCAATTGCTTGGTTATTACGTCATCCTGCTTGTATGCAACCTATTTTGGGAACAACATCTTCTACTCATTTAAAGGAAAGTATAAAAGCTTGTGATGTTGAGTTAACACGTCAACAATGGTATGACCTTTATACTGCAAGTGAAAAGCCTCTTCCATAAGGAGGGTATAATGAAAATAGAGTTAAATTTTTTGGATGAAATTAATCCTACTGAATTAGCGTTACATGCTAATGATATAAATGTAAATCAATATTTAAGAAATAGTTTTCCTTATCCTTATACATTAGATAATGCTTTATCTTTTATCAATTATGCTTCACAACATACTGATTTAAACTTTGGTATTGTGATTGATGGAGTATGTGTTGGTTGTATTAGTGGAACTTTTCAAAAAGATATATATATTCATAATTGTGAAATTGGTTATTGGATATCTAGTCTTTATTGGAATAAAGGAATTACTTCTCAAGTTATATCTGCAATGTGTGATTATATTTTTACACATTATTCTATTCATACTATAACTGCTGAAGTCTTTTCTGAGAATGAAGCATCTTGCCATGTTTTAGAAAAGAATGGATTTATAAAAGAAGGTTATTTAAAAGAACATGCTTATAAAAATGGTAAGTATTATGATGTGATTCTATATAGTTTAAGGAGAACAAATATGCAAATTAGACATTCTCAAGAAAAGGATGTACCTGCTATTATGAATTTTATTCATCAAGCACAAAGTTATTTTAAAGAAAATAGTATTGATCAATGGCAAGATGGTTATCCTGATGATCAGAGAATATTTGATGATATTGCTGTTAATCATAGTTATATATTAGAAGAGGATAAAGTTATTGGAACAATGTACTTTGCTGTTGAAGAAGATCCTTGTTATAAAGTCATTGATGGAAATTGGTTAACAAATGATTCTTATGCAGTAATTCATAGAATTGTTGTGGATCAAAATAAGAAAGGTCAAAACCTTGCATTCGCATTATTAGAGTATGCTATTGATAAATGTATCTATGAGAATATAAGGAGTATTCGAATAGATACTCATAAAGACAATCTTTCAATGCAAAGATTTCTTTATAAAAACGGATTTGAATTATGTGGTGTTATTACATTAGAAAGTGGTGCGCCAAGACTTGCTTTTGAAAAAATTCTAGCATAAATAAAAAGAACTTTCATATATATAGATATGGAGGTTCTTATTTTATGAAACAATATACGTTAGATATTCCTTATCCTTCAGTAGATAGCCTTGATATTAATGTTGATTATGGTCATATCATATTACCTAATCTTGGTGGTTTGATATCTGAAATGAATGCTGTTAGTCTGTATTCTTATAATCATATTGTCATGGAACAGATATGGCCAAAACTCGCTGAAGCAATGCAAGAAATAAGTTTGGTAGAAATGAAGCATTTAAACATATTTTCTAAGATGTGTTATCGTCTTGGTGTAGATCCTCGTTTATGGGATTGTCAAAATGATTTTTTAGAATACTGGTCCCCTGGATATAATGTCTATCCACGCCAAATCCCCACCCTATTAGAAAATGCAATAACCCAAGAAAAGAAGACTATACTTATGTATGAACAACAAATATCTAAAATTGACGAACCTATTATCCAAGATATATTAAAACGGATTATTTTAGATGAGCAATTACACGTTCAGATATTTGAACATTTTTTACAAACATATAATGAAAACAAGGAGAACTCTATTTAGTTCTCCTTTAATCTATAGGTTCTTGATAAAATCTTCCAGTAACACCTTCAGATTTTACAATATTAATAAACACTGTTGGATCTTTTCCTTTAACAAAACTGACAACATCTTTGACATCATCTGCCCCTACAACTGTATATAATAAAGACTTACCTTCCTTTAAATAACAACCTTGCCCTTCAAAACGCGTCACTCCATGATGAGTAAATTCCATCAATTCTTTCTCTAAAAAATCTGGTTTAGAAGTAATGATTAATATTGTCATTTTTACATCTCTACGATGATATCTTTCAATGATTTGGGTTGATACAAACTGAAAGATAATTGAATACATAGCAGCTTCAAAACCAAACAATAATCCTGCACTCATTAATATGATAACATTAATTCCAAAGACAAAACTCCAAGAAGGTTTTTTTAACTTATTTGATAAATAAATTGCTATAAAATCCGTTCCACCACTTGATGCTTTTCCATACAATGCAATAACAATTGCAGTTCCATTCAATATCCCACCAAATACAGATACAAGTAATGGATCATATGTAATCGGTGTTACAGGAATTAAATCAACTAAAAAAGAGTTTAATAAAATCATAACGATTGAATAAGTTGTAAACTTCTTACCAATAACTTTAAATCCAATTATTGCAGGTATTATATTTAATGAAATATTAATAACTGAATATGGAATACTCATTGATAAAAAATCATAACTCGCACGTTGAATTAATAATGATAAACCAGTAAATCCACCTGGCAATAAATTACCTGCACGAACAAATGATTTAATGTTCACAGACATAATTAAAGATGCAACACAAACACATATTATAGAAACCAAATGCCTTTGCCAAGCTTTTGTTTCTTTTGTTTTTGCATATACCATGATATCTCCCCTATTCCGACCATTATTATACGCTTGTACAAACATTAATACAATAATGTTTTATGCTTTATTGGAAGTATTTTAAAAAAACAACAAGGATTTTCCTTATTGTTTTAATCTACCTTCTTTTAATAAACGAAGAAGTTCTAAATTTTGTTTTGCGCTTCCTGTATAATCATTAATTCCATTTCTCTTAGCTAGTTCTCTTCTTGTTGTAAATGAAGCATCTACACCAATTTGAACAAGTGCATCTACAAAGGAATCTCCCTTGTAAGTTGGATTAGAAAGATACGTCATTTCCCCGGTAATACTTTCATCATTTACCCAACCTAAACCATTACCAATAAGATAAGGATTTCTAGCTCCTTTTACTATTCTTGTAATAGTCCCATGGTTTGTATAAGGAATAAGTGGGATACTACTTTCAGAAGAAATATAAACATGACTAAATGTCACGTGATCTCCAACTGAATGAGTTGTATTTGGTTGTGGTTGTGGTGTCGGCGTACTAAAGTTATTTAGTCCAGCAGCTTTTATCTCGGTTGGAAAATCTCTATAACAATAGTTTCTATCAACGGGTCCATTAATACCTTCTACAAAACCTTTGTCAGTATATTGCCACATGTCATAAATACCTGCTGGTTCCCCTAATTCATCAGCATATCTAGCAACCCATTTTGTATGTCTAGAAAAGAATGCTCCTGTCAACTTTGTTCTCCACCAATAAAGTGATGCATAAATCCCTGGAAAATATTTATTCTTTTCTAATTCATTGCAAAATGCTTTCGCATTTTTTTCTATTTGATCATTTGATAATCTTCCAACTCTAGGATCCTCTAAATCCAAATAAACTGGAAAAGCCATCTTATAACCTTTAACTAATCTCATAACATGTCTTGCTTCTGAGATTGCATCACCTTCATCCATTGCATAAGAATAAAGATATACTCCAAAAGGAATTTTCAAACGTGTACATTCATCAGCATTTCTTTTGAATGTTGGATCATCTTGTCCTGGGATATCTTGTCCATACCCACATCTTAATATAGCAAAGTCTATATGACTTTTTACTTTTTCCCAATCGATGATTCCTTGATATTGTGATACATCTATACCATCTGTAATCATGAATTCACCTCCTAAAGTAATATACGTTTAAATTCATAAAATGTCTTTACATTTGACACTATTTCTTAACACTTTATAATATATGATAAGGTGGTGTTAAATTATGAAAATATTTTTAGTAGAGTCAATTCATCCTTCTGCTTATCAATTATTAAAAGAAAGACATCAAATTATTGATGATTATTCACTTATTCATACATGTGATATTGTGATTAGTAGAAATTTAAGAATAGATAAAGTTTTCCTTGATAAATGTATTGATTTAAAATTAATTGTGATTCATGGAACTGGATATGATGATGTGGATACAGAATATGCCAAAAAAAAAGGAATACACCTTTTCAATACACCAGGACAAAATGCATTAAGTGTTGCTGAACTGATTGTTACAATGATGTTACAAATATCTAGACAAACAACATTATTATATAATGATTATAAAGATAATAAGATTAGTAGAGTTGCTCCTATTCAATACCTGGGTCACGAAATATCTTATAAAACATTTGGAATAATTGGGGTTGGAGACATTGCCTTAAAAACTGCTGAAATATTAAAGACTGGTTTTCATATGATTATTTTAGGATATTCTCCTTCTCTAACAAGAGAAAAAGCAAAACAATTAGGTATTCAGTACTGTGAAACAATAGAAGATGTTTTTAAGAATGCTGATTATATTTCTATTGGTTGTTCTTTAAATAATCAAACATATCATATGATTGATTCCCATTATTTATCACTTATGAAACCAACTGCTTATCTTATCAATACATCAAGAGGTGCAATTGTTAATGAAAGTGATTTATATAATATATTAAAAGATAAAAAGATTGCAGGTGCAGCTGTTGATGTTTTAGAGAATGAACCAATTGTTTATAATCATCCGCTGTTACAATTAGATAATTTTATTTATACTCCTCATATTGGAGGTTCTACTGATGAAGCTTTATTAAGAGTAGGCATGATGTTAGTAGAATCAATTGAGAAGTTTGAAAATGATGAAATATGTGAACATTTATTGTTTTAACAAATATTGGTGGTTATTTTGTAAAATTATATGCTATAATGGAAAAGCAGAGGAGTGATATAATGAAAAAAACATTATTAAGTCTTATAACAATTTGTTCTATGCTTACTGTAAGCATTTATACAACACCTGTTATGGCTATTGATTTTTCTAAGGACGAAAGTAAGTACATAAAATTATGTTCATCTTCTTCATTAACAAAAGACAATAAAGCGACATGTGAAGAGTTTAATGAATATTTAAGTAAGAAGAACGCAAACTTAAAAGATGAAATTTCTGATACAAAGAAAGAACTAAGTCAAACAAATAGTGATATTAATTCAGTATCATCAAAAGTTAATTCTATTAGTTCTCAAATAGAAAGTAAATCAAATGAAATTGATTATCTTCTTTCTTCTATTAATAAGGTAGAAAAGAATATTTCTACTAAAGAAACAGAAATGAAAGATCGTTTGTATTCTATGCAAACATATTATAATTCTAATACATTTGTAGAATTTATATTTGGTGCTTCTAGTTTCTCAGATTTCTTTTCTCGTTTAAACAGTGTTAATGATATTACATCATATGAAAAGGAATTGGTAGATGAGTTAACAAAACAAAAAGAACAGTTAGCTTCTCAAAAAGCAACATTATTAGATGCTCAAGCATCTTTACAAGCACAAAAGAATACACAACTAGCATTACAAGATCAACTTCTTGATTTAAAATCATCTCAACAAAGTGAAATTAAAGATAATCAAGCTGAATCTAATAAAGTTTCAGCTGCACAAAAGAAAATAGATGCTGCTCTTGATGCATTGATGGCTCAAGCACCTAGTGGTGGTGGAGGCGGTGGATCATATGTTCCTGGTTCTTCTACTGCTGGAAATGCAGTTGCACAAAAAGCTTTAACAAAACAAGGGTCTCGTTATTGGTGGGGTGCTCCTGGTGGTGGGTTTGGTGATGGTCAAGGATTAGATAATCCAAATGCTAAATACTTTGATTGTTCTGGATTCGTTGCTTGGTCACATCGACAAGTTGGTATTAAAATAGGACGTACTACCGCTTCAGGATATTCAAGAAGTGGTGTTGGAATTAGTAAATCTCAACTTCAAGCTGGTGATGTTATTACATTTAGTTATGGTAGTGGAGTTGCTCATATTGGTATCTATATTGGTGGTGGAAGTTTTGTTCATGCTGCTGGTGATGGTTCTGGTACGAGAGGACAATATGCTAACCAATGTGTAAAAGTTGCTAAACTTGCTGGATATTGGGAAAGTCATGTTTATAACTATAGAAGATTATATTAAAAAGAATTGGAGAAAATCCAATTCTTTTTTTGTATAACTCACTATTCTTGGGAAGGAATTAACTGAACTATACTTACTATTTATAACTGTCTGAATTCAGACACAAGTAATTAATTTCTTTTTGCGTTAATTTTATTTTCAATGATTCTAAGCATGAATCAAACTCTTTTCTATCTCTTGAACCAATAATAGCACATACATCAAAGTCTTGATCTAATACATATGCTAAAGCAATATTAATTGAAGGAACACCTTTTTCTTTACCTAATATTTTAGCTCTATTTAATCTTTCATAATTTTCTTCTGTAAAGAAAGCATCTTTAATATCTTGTGGTGCATCATCACCATAGATATCAGCAAAGAAACCATGTCCTTGTGCTGCCCATGAGAACAAAGTAACATCTTTACCTTTATGCCATTTTGCATAATTATCATCTGCATAGACACATCCTGGCCATCTTGTTTTAGCAACATGTGCTAATGAATATGATGGATTGTTAACTGATAATCCTTGATAACCTTTCTCTTTACAATATTCAACGGCTGCCTCAACACGATCTTGTTCCCAGTTAGAAACACCATAAGTTGTAATCAATCCTTCTAAACGATGTTGTTCTAAACGATCCATGATATCTCCAACTGGAATACTTGGATCATCACGATGAAGAAGATAGATATCAAAATGATCACACCCTGTATGTAACAAACTATAATGTAAATCATCTGTAATAATATCAGGTTTTACTCTCCAATACTCTGGGTGATGTGCACCATTAGGTGTAATAATAGGGTGACATGCTTTATCCATAATAACTAATTTATCACGATTATTTCTACTATCAAACCATTTTTTTAACACTCTTTCTGATTCACATGCATGTTCTCCTTGATAGTTAGCTCCATAGAATCTTCCAGTATCAATAACTGTTCCACCCTTTTCAACATATAAGTCCAACATCTTAAAGATTTCTTCTTCATAGGCAACATTAAACCAAGCAGTTCCCATAATTAATTTTGATACAGGTTTATCTAACCCATTAATTCTAATATATTCCATTATTATTCTCCTTTAGGTGTTATTTTAATTAAATATAGATTAATAACAAAACCAACTGCTGCAACAATCATTGCGATAGTATATACATTAGTATAAGCTGCTACACCACTCACTCCAGCAACTACAAATTGTGCTGCAATTTGTGGACCAATTAATGATCCAACTGCATAAGCAAAGAACATAATTCCATAGTTAATACCTGAATTCTTTATTCCAAATTGACCAGATGATAAAGGTGGGTAAACAACAAGAACTCCACCAAATGCTGCTCCTAAAAATACTAAACATATGATAAACATAACTTCAGACGTTGCAAATTTCAATCCAAATAAACATAAGATTGTAATAATTAAAATTCCTGCTAGAGTTTTTGCTTCTCCTAATTTATCACAAAGTTTACCAATAACTAAACGCCCACATAAATTAGATACACAGTTAATAGCCACATAATTACTTGCAGCAATTGCACTAATTCCTAATTGTACTTGAACAATTGTAGACAATGAACCAATCATCATAATTCCTGATGTACAAGCAAGTGAGAATAGAATAAACATAATCCAAAATTTAACTGTTTTCAACATTTCTCCTGGTGTGTAATCTTTAGTACTTCCTGATGACATACTACTTTGTACAAACCCTTCTGGTTTCCAATCAGCTGCAGGAGCTTCCATGAACCCAGCAACTGCACATACGATAACAGCATAAGCAACACCAATATAGATAAACCCTTGAGTTCCCATATTTGCACAAAGAATTGCTCCAATTTTTGAAAGTGCTAATGGTCCTACCGATGCTGAAGCTAATAAAATTCCTGACATTGTTCCACGTTTTTCTGGGAACCATTTTAATGCTGTATTAATTGAAGGATTATATAGTAAACCATTCCCAGCTCCTGCAATTAATCCAGTTGTTAAATATAACATTGGAATACTTGATGCAAACGCAGTTAACGCCCATCCTAATCCGAAAACAATACCACCAATAAACATAAGTTTTTTTGGTCCACTCTTATCTACTATCTTTCCTGATAGAATTCCGAATATAGCCATAAATGTTTGATATATTGTAAGTGTTAATGCAACCTCTGCGGCACTCCCACCTGTTGCTTCTTGTAGTGGTTGCGCAAAGACAGAGAATGCTGCTGATGCACTACAACAAAAAATAATGATAAATGCTGCAGTAAAAATTAATTTTCTATTTTTCATTTTAATCCCCTCTTAAACTTTCATAATAATTTCACGTGCTTCTCTTGTTGCGTCAATTGCACGTCTAGCACTAACTGCATCCCCAATTGTATAAACTTCTTTAACAATATCTTTATCTATTGATAATGGATTTGCTTTTGATCCTAATGCTAAAACAATAGTATCAAAGTTATCTAAAGTTTTTATATAACCTAATTCATTAACAGTTATGCTTTGAGTATCAATTGATTCAACTTTACAATTGACATGAACTTGAATATGATTTTCTTTAAAACTCTTTAATAAATAAATTCTGTGTTCTGAAACTATATCTTGAGCAATCTCCTCTTTAGCTTCAACAACAGTAACATTAAACCCATGTTCTCCTAGATAATCTGCTGTTTCACATCCAACAAGACCCCCTCCGATAACAAGAACATTTTGGCCACATTGTTTTGTACCATCTAAAACATCAATAGCGTCAATTGTATTTTCAATTCCCTTTATATTTGGATGCAATGGATTAGCACCTGTTGCTATAATAAGAACATCTGGATTAATTGATTTGATATCATTATTTCCAATTTCTGTTTCTAGATGAATATCTACATGATACTTTTGACATAGAGAAATATAGTTTCTAACCATGTTAGTAATATCACCTTTTCCTGGTGGTACAGCTGCCAGACGCATTTGTCCTCCTAAAACATGACTTTTCTCATATAAAGAAACTTGGTGTCCTTTTTTTGCAAGACTAAATGCTGCATACATTCCACCAACACCACCTCCTACAACCATAACACTTTTTGGTTGTGAAGTTTTTTCTTCCAAATGATTCTCATAACCAACAAATGGATTTACTAGACATTCAATAGGTTGACCACAAAACATGTTTCCTACACAACCTTGTAAGCATGCAATACATGGAGTAATTTCATCAAGTTGATTTCCTGCTGTTTTATTTGGAAAATGTGGATCAGCAATTGATTGTCTTCCCATTGCAATTAAATCTGCATATACGTTTTTAACAACTAGTTCTGGTAAGAATGGATCGTTATAACGACCAACTGTAATAACTGGAATATCTACAACTGCTTTAATACGTTTTACATGTTCTAAGTTAAAACCTTGATGAATTGCTGTAGGAGCCCACATATATTCATCTCTAAGATGAATACTTCTAGAAACATCAATACCATCAATACCAACACTTTCTAAATATGCTGCAACAACAGTCGCATCTTCAATGCTTATTCCACCTAACACTTCATCACTACTATTAATTCTTGCAAGAATAGCTACACTATGTCCAACTTTACTTCTTATGTTTTCAATGATAAGTCTTGGTAATCTCATTCTATTCTCAAAACATCCACCAAACTCATCAACTCTTTTATTTGTTTGTTGAGATATAAAACTAGATACTAAGTATCCATGAGCCATATGAATTTCAACCGCATCAACTCCTGCTTTCTTTGCGCGTAATGCTGCTTCTCCATACATTTCTATCAACTCATATATTTGTTGATTTGTCATCTCTAATGGAATATCTTTTTTAGATGATGCTTGTACTCTTGATGCCGACTTTAATGGAAAACCTGCTGCCTTAGCACTTCCCTCTGGTCCTGCTTGTTGCAATTGAATCATGAGTTTCGCTCCATAACTATGACATACATCTGTAACTTGTTTCAAAGCTGATATTTGTGAGTCATCAAAAAGACAATGCTTCTTTGGACCACCTTTTGCAGTTGAATCAATGACTGTAGCCTCAATTGTTATTAAACCAAATCCACCTTTTGCTCTTTCTCTATAATACGCCAAAGATCTTTCACTTAATTCCCCGCTTGCAATTGCAAAGTTATTTGACATTGGTGGAACAACAAATCTATTGCTTACTTTCATTGGACCAATATCAATGGGTTTAAACATTTCTTTAAACATCTTTTCCCTTCTCTCTTGTAAATTATTTCACATATATTCTAACAAAGCTTTAATCTGAAAACTAATACCGATTATTTATAAAACCTATAGATATTATCTATAGGTTGAGATATAATATATATGGTGGTGATTTTAATGAATTTAAATCAATTGTATTATTTTCAAGTTTTAGCTAAACATCAACATTATACTTTAGCTAGTAAAGAACTGTATATCTCTCAACCTAGTTTAACTTATGCTATTAAAGAATTAGAAAAAGAATTAGGGGTTTCTTTGTTTGATAAGAGGGGTAGAAATATTTTTTTGAATACTTATGGGAAAACATTTTTAGAATATGTGAATCAAAGTCTTGAGACTTTAGATCATGGTATTCAAGCTATGAAAACACAAAGTCATGATGAATTACAAACTATTCATATTAGTGTTATACCTACTGTTGTAAGTACTTATCTTGCACCTATTATTAAGAAGATTAATGAAATTAACCCAAATATTCAAATTAATTTTAGAAGTGAAAAGACATTAGAAGTTATTCAAGGTGTTAAAGATCATAAGTATGATTTTGGGATATGTAGCAAATTAAATAATGACTCACTTCATTATCTTCCTTTACTACATGAAGAATTAGTACTTATTGTTTCTAAGGATCATCCTTTATCAAAAAAGAAGAAAGTCACTTTTAAAGATATGATTCAATATCCTTTTATTACATATCAAAAAGAAATTTCTATTTATAAAGTTATTATGAATCTCTTTGAAAAGGAAAATCTAACTCCTCAGGTTTTGTATCAACTAGATGATGAAACTTCTATAGCTAGTATGGTAAGCCAAGATTTTGGAATTGCAATTATTGCTTATAATGAACTTATTAAACCTATTAAAGATATTGAGATTATCCATTTAGATATTGACTTTAATTCACGCATTATTTATCTTGCTTTTGATCCACAATACAAAATGTCTTCTACTGCTTCTCATTTTATTGATTATATAATTAGTAATGAAATTGATTTATGATAAAAAGAATTGGTTCACTATTCCAATTCTTTTTTTATATCTAATTTCATTTTTTTTAAAATATAGTAACTACTATCAAATTTACTTTGATCTACATCATTTAATGGAAGCTTAATAATTTCCTTTATCCCGCTCCTGTTAAGAATACATGGTACACCCATATAAATATCTTTATGACCATAATCATAATCCAAATATGCACTTACACATAATATTTTGTTTGTATCATTAAAAATAGATGAAATCAGTTTATTTAATGCTAATCCTATTCCATAATAAGTTGCTTTTTTTCTTTCAATAATTTCATACGCAGCATTTTTAACTTCCTCATAGATATCTTGCAAATCATTCATATCTAAACTCTTTTCATCTACATAATCTAAAAGTTGTTTACATCCTACATAAGTGTTTGTCCATGATATAAATGAAGAATCACCATGTTCACCTAATATATATGCTTCAATATCATCACTGGATACATCTAAGTATTCACTTAACAAGTATCTCATTCTTGCTGTATCTAATAAAGTTCCTGTACCAATTACTTTATTCCTATCAATATTCAAAGTTTTATAAACCACATAACTCATAATATCAACCGGATTACTTGCTACAATAACAATTCCATCAAAACCACTTTTCTTTATATTTTCAGCAATTCCCTTAATAATTTCTGTATTCTTCTTTGTAAGGTCTAATCTTGTTTGGCCTTCTTTTTGATTAACACCTGCTGTAATAACAACAATATCACTATCTCTACAATCTCTATAATCTCCTGCTTTAATCTTCATTTTATTATAGCTATATGGTAATCCATGATTAAGATCCATTGCCTCACCCACAGCTTTTTCATTATCTATATCAATAAGAATGAGTTCATCAATACCTCCAGTATTCATTAAAGAATAAGCCATACTCATTCCAACCATCCCAGTTCCAATTAAACATACCTTTCTACTTTCATCCATATACATTCACCTCTTCATAGTCAGTATACCCATAAATGTAAGAATCTATAAAATTTTACTCTAAATAAATTATATTAGGTTTTTATTTAATAAACTCTATATGTTTATATAATGAAATTATTACTCTTATATAAAGTTTCACGTGAAACATTCATATTTTCTTATTTTTTTAAAAATAATACTTAGTATTAAAAATTTCTTTTCAATAAAAAAAATGAATATATTTCTATACTCACTTTTGATGATATTCTTGATATACTATATTCTTTGATACATTTCTTTGTTTAGCCACTTCTTTAATGGCATCCTTTGTTGACATACCTTTTTCTACATATTCATCAACATGCTCTGCAATTGATTGTTCAAAAACAATTTCCTCAGCGACTTCTTTACTTCCATCAACAACTATAACCATTTCACCTTTCATATCATCAACAACTGATAATATTTCTGATATTAATCCCCGATTAATCTCTTCATGCTTTTTTGTTATTTCTCTACATAATGCAATTTGACGATCTCCAAGTATATCTAACATAATTGTTAAGGTTTTTTTTATTCTATGAGGTGCTTCATAAAAAACAATTGTTTCCTTATAGTTTTTTAAAGCATCTAATTCTTTCTTCTTCTTTTTATCTTGATGATCTAAGAACCCGTAAAACATAAATGGTTGTGGAGCAATCCCTGATACAACCAAAGCATTTAGACATGCATTTGCTCCTGAGATAGGAACAACATTGTAATTATGATTAATAACTTCCTTAACCAATTCATAACCAGGATCACTTATTGCTGGATAACCTGCATCACTTACCAATGCAACATTATGACCTTCTTCTAATAATGTTATGATTTTAGGAATAGATGAAGCAATATTATGTTCATGATGAGAAGTTAACTTAGTCGTTATCTCAAAATGATTAAGAAGTTTAATTGTATTTCTTGTATCCTCAGCAGCTATAAAATCAACAGTTTTTAGTATTTCTACTGCTCTATATGTCATTTCACTAAGATTACCTATAGGTGTAGCAACTAAATACAGCGTTGATTGATTATTTTCAAAACTCTTTTGTCTATTCATAAACTTCTTCTCCAAACATTTCTCTTACTTCTTGAGTATAGTTCCCATCTTCTTCATGAGCGTATAATGGTGCTTCTATCTTAACACCATTATTCCCTTTATACATTCCTTCTATTAAGAAGATATGTGATTCTTTTCCTACTTTAGGATATACAAACCGAATTCTCTTTGGTTCAATATCATACTTTTGCATACAATTGATAATTTCAATCATTCTATCAGGTCTATGTACCATTGCAAAACGACCTTTATTATCTAATATCAATGATGCTGATTGAATGATTTCATCTAAACTAATTTTAATCTCATGTCTAGCAATTTGAAGAAATTCATTATCATTCAAATTACTTCTCTCTCCAACTTTAAAAAAAGGAGGATTACAAACAATAAGTTTAACTTTTTGATGGTCTCTTATAAATTCTTTTATATCCTGATGAACAACAGTAACTTGATCCTGCAAGTTATTAATATCAATATTCTTATTTGCTAATTCAACAGCTTCTTCTTGAATCTCAACTCCAACAATCTTCTTATCTGTTCTTTTTGATAAAAGAAGAGGAATTGCAGCATTATTCGTTCCAAAATCAATGATTTCTGAAACATCTTTATTAATTGTACAAAAGTTAGCTAATAAAACAGTATCCAAAGAAAAGTTAAACATATCTTTTCTTTGGATAATTTTCATGTTCTTATGAGCTAACAAATAATTAGTTACTTCCTTGTCCATCTTTATTTTCCTTTGGAGGTAATACTTTAATATCTTTTAAAGCAACAAAAGAGATATTACCCTCACTTTCAATTTTAACCAAATCATTAATAACATTAATACCAATAACTCTTACAAGTTTATTCTCAAACTTAACTTTTGAACCAATCTTAGGAAAACGTTGTTTTGAAGTTGTATAAATATCATCTTCAAATTTCAAACAACACAATAGTCTTCCACAAGCTCCAGATATTTTTTCAATATTAATAGCTAACATTTGGTTTTTTGCCATATTAATAGATACACCATCAAACTCTCCTAAGAAAGATGAACAACATAATGGTAAACCACAGCTTCCTATACCACCTATAACCTTAGCTTTATCTCTTGGCCCAATTTGACGAAGTTCAATTCTACATTTAAAGACCCCAGCAAGCTCTTTTAACAATTCTCTAAAATCTACGCGACTTTCTGATGTATACATAAAGATAACCTTAGAAGCATCTAATGTATATTCACAATTAACCAAACGCATATCTAAATCATATTGTTTAACAATATCACTACATATTTCTAATGATTTAATTGCTTTCGTTTTATTAAACTCATATAAATCAAGATCAGCACGATTTGCTAATCTTTTAATTCGTTTCAATTCAGTATCTAAGTTGAATTCAGAAAGTTCTTTAAGTTCCGAAACCATTTCACCAAGTTCTAAACCTCTAATTGTTTCTACAACAACTTTATCTCCTTTTTGTACATTTAAGTCAGTAGCAAAATAATATGCCTTACCAACATTATTAAAACGTACACACGCTAATTTATCTTCCATACTCTCTCCTTTCTAAATTCTACACATCATACTATCCATCAGTAACATAACATTTGCATTTGTACTTAATAGATATTCTGTATTTAAAACAAGTTCTATCTTATCAACAATCTTATCAACATCATCATCAATTCTTTCAAATAAATCTCTATAAGCAGAATATGTCAAATCAATATTATGTTTCACGTGAAACAAATCTCTAAATGCTAGGACCAACATGTTTAAGAATATTTGAATGATTACCTTATCATTATAAGTCTTTAATAGATGGGTTTCAACATTTATAACTAAGTTATCTCTGTGAAAATATAAATCATCAATAAAATGATAAACCTCTAACTTAAGTTGTTCGAATAAATCTGAATCAACATAAGGAGAACACTCTTCAGTTGTTTGAAATAGCTCAGATAATATATTAATGTCGTCATCAGGTATTTGGAATTTCACCAAATCTGCTTTTAGCAAACTTTTTGAATTAGGCAATAATTGTATAACTTGACACCTTGATTGAATCGTAGGTAATACTCTACTCAAATTTTGACAAGTAAAAATTGCATATACCCCATCTAAAGGTTCTTCTAATATCTTTAATAAACTATTCATAGCTTCAACACTTGAATTTTCAATATCTTCTAATATATATATCTTCGCTTTACCTTCCATAGAAGATTTAGCAAATTGTTCCTGTATGTATTCAATACTTCCTTTTTTAATTGATTCGGTCTTACCACTTACATAAATCAAATCTCCATAATTATGTTCATCTACACGATGACATTCATTGCACTTATTGCATGCAAGCAATTCATCTTCGCATATAAGACTCTTCGCAATATAGTGAGCAGCGCTACTACTATTCTTACCAACTAATAAAAAAGCATGAGGTATCTTATTGTTTTTAAAACTTTGTTCTAGAATACGATAAAGAATCGGTTGTTGATTTTTTAAGTCTTCTGTTAAACTCATATAACTTCCCTAATCTTTTCTAAAACTTGTTCTAACACTTCTTCAATGCTTAAACTTGCATCTATTTTCACAATACGATCTTTAAACTTATCACAAATACCTAAATAGCCTTCATATACTTTTTTGTGAAACTCAATCTTTTCTAAATCTAATCTATTCACTTCTCTAACCTTATTAGCATATACTCTACTTAATCCATCTTCTGGTTTAATATCAAAGAAAATAGTTCGAGTTGGAAGAATACTTTCAGTAGCAAATAAATTCATTTGATATACTTCATCTATCCCTATTCCTCTTGCTATCCCTTGATATACCATAGAACTATCTACATATCGATCACAAATAACAATATTTCTTTTTTCTAATGCGGGAATAACTTTTTCAACCAAGTGTTGTCGTCTACTCGCAGCATATAAAAGTGCTTCGGTTTTACTATCCATGTTTGTGTTTTTGACATCATGAATAATATCTCTTATTTCCTCAGCTATTTCGACTCCTCCAGGTTCTCTTGTCAAAGTCACACAATAACCTTCTTTATCTAATATCTCCTTTATCATCGCAGCTATTGTTGTTTTCCCACTACCTTCGCCACCTTCAAAAGTAATAAATATACCTGACATTGTAACACCTCACTTCTTATTCTATTATATAGAAATTTTAGCAAGAGATAAAGAGTTATTTCAATTATACCCCTATAGTATGATATTAAGAACCACGCAAAGAATGATTCCAAAAATATCAAACAAGGATATCATTAAAACATTAAAAACATTTAAAGATAAATTAAGACTCGTTACTGATTGAAAAGAATTGATAATCAAAATAACCAAGACTGCCATAACCAGTCTAAAAAACACTTTTGTTATTAATCTCATAAAAAATCACCTCATTTATTATATGAGGTGATTTATAATTTCTTTCTTCCTTCTAAAGATTTCAAAAGTGTTAATTCGTCAGCATAATCCAAATTCCCACCAATAGGTAGACCGTTCGCTATTCTAGAAGCTGGAATATTTTGCTTAGCTAATAGCTTTGCTAAGAATAATGCAGTGGTTTCACCTTCTCTTGTCGGATTAGTAGCAATTATGACTTCTTCAATATGATCGTCAAGTCTTTCAAATAAAGATTGGATATTCAAATCTTCAATTGTTTTTCCATCCATAATTGACATTGTCCCGTGTAAGACATGATATAAACCCCTATACTCTTTTAACTTTTCCATAGCAAAGACATCTTTAGGTGATTCAACAACACATATCGTTGTTTGATCTCTTCTTGAATCATTGCATATATCACAATATTCATCCTCACAAATATGCCCACACTTTTTACAATACTTAGTATTCTCTTTAAAATCAATTAATGCTTTAGAAAATCTTTGAACTTGTTCTTTATCCATTTGTAAAACATGATATACCATTCGTTCAGCACCTTTGCCACCAATTCCTGGTAACATCTTAAAACACTCAACAAGTTCTTCAAATGTATGTGGATATTCCATTATAGAAATGCAGATACATCAACACCATTTGTAAGCTTATCTAATGTATCTTCCCTTTCTTTACTGATATTAACAATCATTTGATTAAGAGTTACACTTAACAAAGCTTCTAAATCATCTTTATTTTCTAATTTCATTAAAGATTCATCTATATGTATATCACTAATTTGAAGACTACCTAACATCTTTCCAGTTATTAAATTATTTTGACATACAATATCATATTCTTTAGCATCTAATTCTTTTTTTGCTTTATTTACTTTTCTTTGCATTTGTTGTGCTTGTTGCACCAATTGGTTAAAATTCATATTAGTCCTCCTTAAATTCAACAATATCTCCAAATAATTCTACTGCAAACTCTTGAGCTTCATTCATTTCAACATAATCTAAATTCTGTGAATCAATATGTTTTAAAGTTAACTCATGAGCCTGTGGTAATTGTCCTTGTCTTTTTAATTCTATAAATTGACTTCTCATTTTAATCCATTCATCTTGTTGAATGGCTACAAACTTAAATTCCTGCCCTAAAACTTCATGTAGAAAAGAGCTTAATTGCTTATAGTTCTTATAGTAATTAGCAGCATTAACAGCTGGTTGATATTCAAAAGAAATAATCAAGCCACCTTTACATGCTGCTACAGCAGTACCATCACATAACATTGCTGCACTTTTTGCAGTATTAAGATTTGCTAGATATCTTTTGATAATAGGCCAACGTTCCTGAACACTTTCTAATACTGTTCTATCTGCTTGTACCAATATATTAAGAATATCACTTGAATCTACATGTATATTATCAGATACATTTTGTTCAATTTCTTCTTTCTTATCAAACTCAAAAGTAGGAATATCTTCCACTGGTTCAACCAAGATTTCATCTTGGATTTGATCATCAATAATTTCATCAATAGGTTCAACATCTCCTATTGCTTCCGAAGAAATTACGGGTTCAGTAACCATCTCTTCCTCAACATAATCATCCATAATATCCTCAATATTATCGTCAACTGGTTGAACTTCTTCAGGTATAATCTCAACTTCTTGTACAATAGTCTCTTGAGACACTATAGCTGGTTCTGGTTTCTTTTCTTCAACAACTATGTTTTGGTTAATAACTCTCTCTTCTTGAACATGATTACACATTTTTAGAACTGCTAACTCAAAGTATATTGATGGATTAATAACTTTAGCATACTTTTCACTAGCATCCATCAATATATCAATAAAATCAAATGCTTCTTGGCATGAAATAAATGGAGATAACATATCTAAATAATATCTAGATAAGACAAATAAAATTATATCATCATTTGTATTTCTATATATAACAATATCCTTTAAGATGTCAACCAAATCAAAAGTTAATCGTTTTATATCAATCCCATTCTTTTTCATTTCTTCTAATAAAGATAAAGATAATTTCATATCTTTAGACAAAAGAATCTTAATAAGATCTATCTTCTTTTCCAATGAAATAATACCATAAATATGATTTACATTTTGTACTGTTAAATGTTGATCATTATAAGCTAGACATTGTTCTAAAATAGATAAAGCATCTCGCATTCCACCATCAGCTAATTTAGCTATCATTTCTAATGCTTCATCATCACAATTATACTTTTCTTCTTTAACAATATCTTTCATTCTATTAACAATATCTCTTAAACTTAACTTTGTGAAGTCAAATCTTTGACATCTAGAAATAATTGTTGGAAGTATTTTATGTGGTTCAGTTGTTGCCAAAATAAAGACAACATGTGCTGGGGGTTCTTCTAATGTTTTTAATAGCGCATTAAAAGCTCCTGTTGACATCATATGAACTTCATCAATAATATAAACTTTATACTTACCTTGACTAGGTGCATACTTAACTTTTTCAATTAAACTTCTTACTTCATCAACACCATTATTACTAGCCGCATCTATTTCAATAACATCAGGATGATTACCAACTGTTATCTCTTGACAGTTTTCACATTCATCACATGGTTTTACTTCTCCAGTACAATTAATTGCTTTTGCAAGTAACTTTGCTATTGTTGTTTTCCCAGTTCCTCTAGGTCCACAAAATAAATAAGCATGCGCAATTTTACTTTCCTCAACTGCATGCTTTAATGTTGTAATAATATGTTCTTGTCCAGCAACTTCATCAAATTTTTGTGGACGATAAACTCTATATAATGTCTTATATGCCATAGTATCAACTCCTTCGTCAATTATACCACACTTTCATAAAGAAAAAAAAGATATCTTTCGATATCTATAATCCATCTGAAATTATAATTAATATATCTATAAATATATCTATAAAGTCCATATACAAAGTTAAAGCGCCTATCATAGCAAAAGTTTCTATTGTTTCATGAGAAGCTTTATTATATAAAACTTCAATTTGTTGAATATCGTATAGTGTAATACCTATAAAAACAAATAAATCAATAAGAATAATGATATAAAATAAAATTGGTGCTTGTATAAAAAATAGTATAAGATAAGCTATAAAGAGTATTGGTAATGTAGACAAACATGTCTTTCCTATTGAAGAAAAATCATATGAACTATAAGTAGCAATAATATATAAAAGCCCAAAAAGTGAACAGGTTAATGCAAAAGCTAAAATAGAAATATATGGATCAACAAGACTTAACAAAAAAGATATTGTTATTCCATTAATAATTGAATAAACATAAAAATATCTTTTTGCAGTTTTCATTGATAAATTACTAATTCTTTTCCCAACAAGAATTACCATAGTTATCTCTATAATGGACGTCACTAATGCAATAGTGAAGAAGTTTATTTCAGAGATACGATTAACTCCTAACACTAAGAATAAAATAGATGTTATTGTTGTTAAAAGTAATCCTCCAAACATCCATTTAAAAACCTTTGCCAAAAAGTTTTTATATGATATTTTTGTATATTGTAAACTTGTATCCATATCAATCATCTCCTTTGTATTATTATAACAATACAAAGATGAATCTATTATAAACAAAATATGTAAATTATGTGTACACTACCTCTTCGTTTTAAAATAGTCACTTAATAAAGAACAACATTCTTTTTCATATATACCTGAAACAATATCTGGATAATGATTAAAATGATGATCTTTTACATAACGTGAAATACCATCCCAACGAACTCCACTTGCTCCAAAAACAACACGAGAAATACGACTTTGAATAATAGCTCCACTACACATCATACATGGTTCTAAAGTAGAATATAATGTACAACCATTTAAATGCCATGTTTGAAGTTTTTGACAAGCTTGTTTAATAGCAATCATTTCAGCATGAGCAGTTACATCATTCAATGTTTCCTTTTGATTATAACCCATTCCAATAATCTGATTATCTTTTACAACAATTGCTCCAATAGGAACTTCATCATGCTCCTTAGCAATCATCGCTTGATTATATGCAATTGTCATCGCTTCTATATCATTCATGCACATTCTCCTTTAAAAAAAGCCACTACACATAAACGGACACTCTTAATGCTGCTACCTTCCGGTCCTGACATGGTTCGAAGCCGCCTATTGTAATGGCAAGATTTATTATATCACATATAACAAACAAATCAATAATCTATTTCTTAATTTTTTTCATAAAAGAGTTATAATCTTTATCCCACTGAGAATATTCACTATTTCCTCTATGATCATCCAACTTATAATTTTGATTAATATATTCTCCAATATAAGAAGTCATTTTCGTTGCTCCATTGAAATTAAGATGATTACCACCATCTCTAGAATCAGTAGACCAATTAAATCCAGTTTCAGAATCCTTCATAACATTGAAATCAACAAACTTAATCTTGTTTTCTTTTGAATATTTCTTTACTGTTTCATGCTTATCCTTTGTCCAAGTCGTTGCAGAAGGATATACAGTAAACATAACTTCAGCGCCATTATCTCTAGCAAGTTTTACAAACTTATCTAAATATAACTCACTAACATAAGTCATTTCTTTTCTACGCTTTTTATCCATATACGATCCCTTATAAGGTTTAACATCATTATGATAAATATAACCCTTAGTTTCTTGTCTAGCTTCATAGAAACTTTCATTAAAGAAATCATCTTTAGATAAATCTTTCCAACGACTATGATATTCAAAAATAGGTAAAGAAGTTCTTAATGTCTTTGAAATTAAATCATCAATATCATCATTATCACTCTTTGTAAATAATTCATCAACTTCCAAAATAACTAACTTAGGCTTTTGAACTGTTAAAAATTCTTTTAACAAATAATAAGCACCCACCGTATTTTGTTGTGGTTCAGCACTTACATAAGAGGTATTCCCATGTTCTTTCCATAACTGTAAAGGATTAAAAGCACTATATAAATCACTATTACCAACTGCATAAACATCTATAGTATTCTTCTTCTCACCATAAAATCCTCTTGCATTTTCATATTCAATACCAGCTTCTTTTGTATTATTCTTAGGCTTAAATATTGGAGAAAGAGCTGCTAATGAAACAGCTACAATCAAAAGGAACGCAACAATCTTCGTGATATTCAAAACATTCTTTTTAACTTCTGATTTTTCCACAATATCACCCCCTAGAATTGCGCATAGATAAAGCTAACAATATCATACCCTCTACCATATGCTCCAAAAATAACAACAACTAAAAATGCAACTAAGTAAAATGCCCATCTAGGAACAATATTCCATTTCGCAACACTTTCTCTAATATGAATCCCTTTTTCTCTAATTAATCCTACTATTAATACAACAACAACACCTACAATAACCATCAAGATATCCTGAACACTTAATCCTAGATGTGTTAATTGACCTAAATCTAAACTAAAGTTTTGAAAACATGATATAAACATATGATATGCCGAGCTTAGATTATCAGCTCTAAAGATTAACATCCCAATACAAACAATTAAAGTTGTTCTCAATATTTGGAAACCTTTAAAATACCATGCTTCTTTTTTAATATGTAGTGTATCTAAAACTTTTTTAAATACTGGCTCCATAAACATTCCAATAACCATAAAAGCATAATAATACATACCATACATAACATATTTCAAACTAGAACCATGCCATAAACCATTTGTAATCCATACAAAGAACAAAGCAGTTGTTGCTGGTAATAATTTTGAAATATAATCATTACTATGAGCTTTTACAAATTGACTAAATTTCTTAAATGGTGCTGACAATGAAACACTATAGAATACATAGTCTCTAAGCCATGCCCCTAATGTAATATGCCAACGTTGCCAAAATTCATTAATACTTTTTGCAAAGAATGGCTGTTTAAAGTTTTCTGGTAAATGAACACTAAAGATTTGTGCACTACCTCTGACAATATCCATACAACCTGAAAATTCAGTATAAATCTGAATTGTATAAAAGATAATTGCGAAAACAACACTTAACCCTGAATATTCTAAATAATCACCAAAAACAAAATTAACAAGCATATTTGCTCTATCAGCAATAACAATCTTTTTAAACATCCCCCACAAGATTAACTGTGTACCATGTGTAAGGTTTTCATAATGAAAAGAATGTCCTTCATATAATTGATGAGCAACTTGATCATATCTGGCTATTGGTCCTTCTACAATTGTAGGAAAGAAAACCAAAAATAATCCAACTCTTCCAAGATTCTTATCTGCTTTATATTTACCTCTATATACATCTATTACATAACTCACTGCTTGTAATGTATAAAAAGAAATACCTAAAGGTAAAAATAACTTCATCATTGGTATTTGCATATTTAAATGTTCAAATACCAAAGAATTTAAAACTTCTGAAAAGAAATTAGAATACTTTAAGAAAACAAGTGTTCCAACGTTTACCAACAACATTAAAACTACAACCATTTTCTTTTGCCATAAAAGTTTTTCTTTAAAAGCTTTCTTTTCTTCTTTACTCAATACCTGCTTCACACTTGCAAACAAATCATTAATTCTATCTATCCAAATAGCACTATAATATATAGTAATGGTGGTCATAAATATAAATATAATTAACCACCATCTTGATGCAAGTGCATAATAACAAACACTTGCTGCTAATAAAACTGTCCACTTCAATTTTTTAGGAAACACAGTATATAAAAGAAATGTGATTCCTAAAAAAAGTACTAAATATATATATGTTGTATAAGCCATAATTTTATTCGTCTTGTAAACGTGTGATTAATGCATACATAGCTGAAGCTGATTTGAAGTTTTCTGGTAAAATATCTAATGGTGTGATTTCAATATCGAATTCATCATTTAATTCAACAGATAAGTTCATAACATCTAATGAGTCTAAAACTCTATCCTCAATTAAATTTTCTTCTTTCTCAAAGTCAACACCTGGTTTCATCCCTTTTAATATATCTAATAATTGATCCATTTTATTTTCCTCCCATATAGTCTTGATAACTATCTTTCAATAATTTTCTATCAATTTTTCCGTTTTGATTATACGGCATAATCTTCATTTTTACAATAACATTTGGATACATATAGTGTGGTATCTTTGCAGATATTCCATCCATAATCTCTTTATCATCTGTTTTTCCTGTATAAACAAGAACGATTTTATCTTTTTCTTCATCAAAAATAACAGCACAAGATTGTATCTTCTCTAAAGAATTAACAGCTGATTCGATTTCACCTAACTCAATACGATATCCCATATGTTTAATTTGGAAATCTTTACGAGTAATATAAATCAATTCACCCTTATCATTATATTTAACCAAATCCCCAGTACGATAAATCATTTCTGGATAAGCAGTATTTAAAGGATTTTGAACAAAAGCCTCTTTTGTCTTTTCTTCATTATTATAATATCCCATTGCTAGAAAAGATCCTCTTGCACAAAGTTCTCCTTCTCTATCATCTAATACTTCATTATTATTTTCATCTAATAAGAAAACATCACAATTATTACATGCTTTACCAATTGGTAAAACTTCATCATCATTAAATTTTCTATCTACAATATAATATGTACATATATCTGTTGTTTCAGTTGGCCCAAATAAATTTGCATACAAAGCATTAGGAATTTTATCAATCCAATAATTTAATTGCTTTGTTGGCATAACTTCTCCAGCAAATAAGACTTTATCTACATAATCCAAAGCTAAATAATTTAAAACCTTTAGATTAGCTATAATACATAAAGCTGAAGGTACCCAATATATTGTATTCACTTTCTTTAAGTTCATATATTCAATTAACTTAATTGGGAAAGAGAATAATGTCTTTGGTAATATATGAAGCGTTGCTCCTGACATAATTGTACTATAGACATCAGAAACAGACATACTAAAATAAAATGGTGTTTGACTTCCAAATTGTGTTTGATCATTAATATCAAATGTTTCTTTATACCACTCACCATAATTTATAACATTACGATGTGAAAGAATTGCTCCTTTTGGAACACCTGTTGATCCTGATGTAAATAATGCATATAAAGGATCAGTATCAATCATTTGATTTCTAATCATATCTAATTTTTCTTGATTAATATCAACTTTCATCAAATCTTCATATAAATAAATGCAATCATGTAATGATTGAGCAAGTTCTTGATGTTTAATATCAGAAATTAATGCAATTGGATTCAATGCTTCAAAGATTTTCTCAATACGATCTTGTGGCATTAAAGAATCAATTACAACATAAAAGTTCCCACTATAAACAACCCCAAAGAAACATGTTAAACTCTCAACATTTTTATCCATCAATACAGCAATAGGTTTTCTTCTATAATTTAACTCTAATAACCCAGTTCCCACTCTTTTTGATGCTTCTTCACATTCAGCATAAGATATTTCTCTTACATCATCACTAAATGCTATCTTAGTAGAATATTTTTGATTTGATTGTTCTAAATATTCCAAAATATTTTTCATAATATCCCCACTTTCTTTATACGAACTTTATTGTAACAGAAATCTATGAAAAAGATATGAATATTTTTATAAAATTTTTCTTATTAAAATATAAATAACCTTCAATAAATCTTACAAATTTAATATTTTAGAATTTTTTTATATTCTATATCCTTCCAGTATTTCTATACTTCAAAAATAATAAATGTTATACTCTAGCTATACATTTAAAAAGGAGCATAATGATGTTAAAAGAAAATGATATTCATCAATTTTTAGTAAGTAACCAAATAAATTATCTAGAAAAGTCTTCTATTTGTGGAGTCATATTCCCAAATAAAACAACTTACTTATTAGGACCAATAGCAGCTAGTATGTCTCTTCAATATTATATTCTACATTTTAATAAAGAAGGTATAGCAATTATGGGATTAAATAATGTCACAGGGAAAATAGAAGAACAAACACTTGTATTTATACAAAATAGTGAAATTGAAAGTATCCAGTTTACTAAAAAATTGATGGCCTATAATTTAGATATCAGTACAAGTCATGGAAATATATCTTATAAAGTGAATAAGGTAATGATAGGAGCCGGATGGCACAAGTATAATCTTACTCAAATATTAAATAAATATCTTTAGAAAAAAAGAATGCTGCTTGCATTCTTTTAACATATCTTATCCTTTTTACCCATATATGGACGTAAAACTTCAGGAATATTAATTGTTCCATCTTCATTATAATTATTTTCAATAAAAGCAATTAATGCACGTGTACTTGCTAAAACAGTATTGTTTAAAGTAGATACATAATAAGTTCCTTGATCACCTTTACTACGAATACCTAAACGTCTTGCTTGAGCATCGCCTAATGTTGAACATGAACCAACTTCAAAATACTTTTGTTGACGTGGAGACCATGCTTCAACATCACAAGATTTTACTTTTAAGTCTGCCAAATCTCCAGTACAACATTCTAAAGTTCTAACTGGAATATTCATACTTCTAAATAATTCAACAGTATAAGTCCACATTTTTTCATACCATTCCATAGCTTCTTCTTCTTTACATAAAACAACCATTTCTTGTTTCTCAAATTGATGAACACGATATATTCCTCTTTCTTCAATACCATGAGCTCCAACTTCTTTTCTAAAACAAGGAGAATAAGAAGTTAATGTAATTGGTAAATCTTCTTCATTAACAATTTGATCTTTAAACTTACCAATCATACTATGTTCACTTGTTCCTATAAGATATAAGTCTTCTCCTTCAATCTTATACATCATTGCATCCATTTCTTCAAAACTCATAACTCCAGTCACAACATCACTTCTAATCATAAATGGAGGAATACAATAAGTAAATCCCTTATCAATCATAAAGTCTCTTGCATAAGATAACATTGCTGATGATAAACGAGCAATATCACCCATTAAATAATAGAAACCATTTCCTGTTGTTCTACCACTTGCATCTTTATCTAAACCACCTAGTTTAGTAATGATATCAGCATGATAAGGAATTTCATATGCCGGAACAAATGGTTCACCAAATTTTTCAATTTCTACATTTTCATTATCATCTTTTCCTACAGGTACTGAATCATCTACAAAGTTAGGAATTTTCATCATAATTTGTTTTAACTTAGGTTCAAGTTCTAATTCTTTTTCTTCTAATTCTTTAAGAACATCAGCTGCTTCATTAACCAACTTTTTATTAGCTTCAGCTAAATCTTTCTTACCTTCTCTCATAAATTGTCCAATTTCCTTAGATAACTTATTTCTTTGAGCTCTTAATTCACTTGCTTTTGTTAAAGTTTCACGATAGATTCTATCTATTTCAAAGGCTTCATCAACAAGATGAAGACGATCATGTTGAAACTTCTTTTTCATGTTTTCTTTCACTAACTCTGGGTTTTCTCTTAATTTTGCAATATCAATCATATTCATTCTCCTTTTTATATAAAATAAAAACACCATTTATAAGGGACGAATATATCGTGGTGCCACCCTAATTCATATCATAAGATATCTTTATACGAGATAACGGATCATCCGGAAGTGATTAACTTCTCTTAAAGGTAGATTTCAATAATTGATCATACTTATTTTCACCAACCATAAGTTCTCTTAAATGACTAACTATTTACTTATCCTTTTCAACGATTTAACAAAATGATTATACCACAATTATATATAAGTTTAAACTAAATTATTATATATAAAAAATATATTTACTCTATTATTTAACAAATTAACCCTTATACATCCTTCAGCATATATTTTTTTATAAACAAAATAATTAATGTTAAAATCAATATAAAGTAAATAATAAAATAAATTATATCTACAGTATTGAGTTCTTCTATAGATAACTCCACCATAATATTACTATTAACCCACCTACAAATATAAAAATATAACCAAGATAAAAATAACCAACATATTACGGATATTAAATTTTTCATATAGCCTCCCTATTTATAATACAAAGATGAATGATTTCTTCTATTAAAATAAAACTAATTTATTAAATTATACAAAAAAAGAGTAAGGTTATCAAGAAGGCATACTTACAAACGCTACTTCTTTCAAACATTACTCTTTTTTGTTATTCTTCTGTTTGTTCAGTTGTTTCTACAACTTCTTCTTCATCTTCTGCTCTTTCAACAACTTCAACACTTGAAACAGTTGATCCTTCAGCAACCTTAATTAATCTTACTCCTTGAGTATTTCTTCCAGCAGTTTTTACTTGATCCATTGGAAGTCTAATAACAATACCTTCACTCGTAATAATTAATAAGTCTTCAACACCATTAACCGCTCTTAATGCAACAAGTTGACCTGTCTTAGCAGTTGTATTAATTGTTTTAACCCCTTTACCACCACGATGAGATTCACGATAATCATCAAGAGGAGACATCTTACCATAACCATTCTCACTGATTGCCATAATAAATTGTCCTTCACGATCTGTTGTCATTCCAACAACAAATCCACCATCAACATTAATACCTCTTACCCCAGCAGCAGTTCTACCCATTTTTCTAACATCATCTTCTTTAAATCTTATCAATTTACCATTAGATGCAGCTATTAAAATTTGTTCAGTTCCTGTTGTTAATTTAACAGATACCAATTGATCTTCTTCTTTTAATCCAATCGCAATCTTACCAGATTGTCTTATACTTTCAAACTCTTCTACGTGAGTTCTCTTAACAAGACCTTTCAATGTTACAAAGAATAAATAAGAATCTTTATTATCTGCAATATCATCTTTACTTATAGATATCATAGATTTTACACATTCATCTTTATCTAAATTTAATAAATTAACAACTGGTAATCCTTTAGCAGTTCTACCAAATTCAGGAACATTATATCCCTTAATACGATAAACCTTACCTAGATTCGTAAAGAATAATAGATCATCATGTGTACTCATATTAATCAATGAATCAACAATATCATCTTCATTCGTTGCCATACCCTTAATACCTCTACCACCTCTATTTTGAGTTTTATAAGTATCAACAGGCATACGTTTTACATAACCATTCGTTGTTAATGAAATAATAACATCTTCAACAGGAATTAAATCTTCATCTTCTAAATCAAAAGTTCCTTGAATAATCTCAGTTCTTCTTTTATCAGCAAACTTAGCTTTAATTTCTAATAATTCTTCTTCAATAATTGCTAGAACTCTTTGTTCATTTTCTAAGATATCTTTTAAATCAGCAATTAATTCTAATAAACTCTTTAATTCTTCTTCAATCTTTTCTCTTTCCAAACCAGCTAATCTTTGTAATTGCATTTCTCTAATAGCTTTAGCTTGTCTTTCAGACATATCAAACTCTTCCATCAATCTTTGTTGAATGACATCAGTAGTTCTTGAAGTACGAATTAAATCAATAATAGCATCAATTTGATCCAATGCTCTTTTTAAACCATCTAAAATATGAGCTCTTTCTTCTGCTTTCTTTAAATCATAAGCAGTTCTTCTTCTAATAACTTCCTCTTGATGTTTTAAATAATAAACAATCATTTGTTTTAAAGTTAATGTTTGTGGTTCATTATTAACCAAAGCAATAGAGTTAACTCCAAAAGTCGTTTGTAAAGAAGTTAATTTATATAATTGATTTAAGATAACTTCTGGTTGTACATCTTTACGTAATTCAATAACAACTCTAATTCCTTCACGATTTGATTCATCACGAAGTTCAGTAATTCCATCAATACGTTTTTCCTTAACATGTTCAGCCATCTTTTCAATTAATCTAGCTTTATTCACTTGATATGGTAATTCAGTAACAATAATTGCTTTCTTACCACTATGATTCATATCAATAATATCAGTCTTTGCTCTCATGATAATTAAACCATTACCAGTTTCATAAGCTTTCTTAATTGCAGACTTTCCTAAGATATATGCTCCAGTAGGAAAATCAGGACCTTGAATATAGTTTTCCATTAAATCAACAATAGAAATTTCTGGATCATGAGATACTGCTAAAATTGCATCAATAACTTCTCCTAAGTTATGAGGTGGAATATTAGTAGCCATCCCTACTGCAATACCAGTTGTCCCATTAACCAATAAGTTAGGATAACGAGCAGGTAATACTTCAGGTTCACTTTCTTCACCATCATAGTTAGGAATAAAATTAACTGTATCTTTATTAATATCTTTAATTAATTCCATAGAAATCTTTGACATTCTTGCTTCAGTATAACGTTGTGCAGCTGCTCCATCGCCATCAATAGAACCAAAGTTCCCATGACCATCAACAACCATATAACGATAACTAAAATCTTGTGCCATACGTACCAATGCTTCATAAATAGAAGAATCACCATGAGGATGATATTTCCCCATAACTTCTCCGACAATACGAGCACATTTTTTATAAGGCTTATCACTATAACATCCAAGCTCATTCATACCATGAACAATTCTACGTTGTACTGGTTTTAAACCATCTCTTACATCAGGTAATGCTCTGGCAACAATAACAGACATGGCATAACTGATGAAAGATTTCTTCATTTCCTCAGTCAGAGCTCTCTTTTTTATTCCACGTTCTTCCATGACATTTCTCCTTTACTATAAGTCAAGATCAGCTTCTTGAGCATGTTCTTGAATAAATTCACGTCTAGGTTCAACTTTCTCACCCATCAACATATCAAACATTGCATCTGCTTCAATAGCGTCATCTACATCTATTTGAATTAAAATTCTTTTTTCAGGATCCATAGTTGTTTCCCATAATTGTTCAGCATTCATTTCCCCTAACCCTTTATATCTTTGAATAGAATATCTTGCATTAGGACCAAGCTCTTCTTTTAACTGTTCTAATTCATAATCACTATATAAATAATGCTCTTCTTTTCCTTGTTTTAATAAATATAAAGGTGGTTGAGCAGCATAAATGAAACCTTGTTCAATAAGTGGTTTTAAGAAACGATATAAGAACGTTAACATTAAGATACGAATATGACCACCATCAACATCGGCATCTGTCATAATAACAATCTTATGATATCTTAACTTACTTAAATCAAATTCATCACCAACACCTGTTCCAAAAGCAGTAATCATAGAACGAATTTCAGCATTAGCTAAGATCTTATCTAATCTTGCTTTTTCAACGTTTAAGATTTTACCTCTTAATGGTAAGATAGCTTGAGTTCTACGATCTCTACCCATCTTAGCACTACCTCCGGCAGAATCCCCTTCGACTATAAAGACTTCACATTCACTTGGATCTTTAGATGAACAATCAGCTAATTTACCAGGTAAAGCAGTACTATCAAGTGCTGTCTTTCTTCTTGTCATTTCTCTTGCACGTTTAGCAGCCATTCTTGCACGACTTGCGATAATTGCTTTATTCATAACAATTGAAGCTGTATCAGGATTTTCTAACAAGAACTTATCTAAGGCAGCTGAAATAATATTACTAGCAATTTTTCTAACTTCAGCATTACCTAATTTTGTTTTTGTTTGTCCCTCATATTGAGGATCAGGATGCTTAACAGAAATAATTGCTGTTAAACCTTCTCTAACATCATCTCCACTTAAAGATTCATCATCTTTTTTAAGGAAATTATTGTTTTTTGCATATGTATTAATAACTCTTGTTAAAGCTAAACGAAAACCTTCTTCATGTGTTCCACCTTCATGAGTATTAATATTATTACAGAATGAATAGATATTTGGTTGATATCCATCATTATATTGCATACCAACTTCAACTTTAATATCATCTACTTCATCATCAACATATATAATTTGTTCATGAATAGGTGTTTTGTTTCTATTTAAGTATTCAACATATTCACTAATACCACCTTCATAACAATAATTCTTAACTTTATGAGGTTGAACTCTATGATCTTCTAAAACAAGTTTTAATCCCTTATTTAAGAAAGCTAATTCTCTAATTCTTTGATTTAATGTTTCAAAATCATAAACAGTCGTTTCACTAAAAATAATTGGATCAGCTTTAAAAGAAACAATAGAACCAGTATCATCACAACTTCCAGTCACTTTTAAATCTTCTGAAGGAGCTCCACCATTTTCAAACTTCATAGAATATATCTTACCTTCTCTATGAACTTCAACTTTTAGCCATTCACTTAATGCATTAACAACACTTGCTCCTACACCATGTAAACCTCCAGAGACCTTATAACCGCCTCCACCAAACTTACCACCAGCATGTAATACAGTAAAAATAGTCTCAACAGTACTCTTACCTGTCTTTTCATGAATACCTGTTGGCATCCCACGACCATTATCAACAACCTTAACTATATCATCTTCTTCTAAAATAACTTTAATCTCATTACAATAACCTGCTAATGCTTCATCAATAGAGTTATCAACAATTTCCCATACAAGATGATGTAACCCTCTTGAAGACGTTGTACCAATATACATACCTGGTCTTTTTCTAACAGCTTCTAATCCTTCCAATACTTGAATATCAGACTCATCATAACTATGTGTGACTTTACTCTCTTCCATTGTTTTCTCCTTTCACTTGCCCATTTAAAATACTAATCTTCTTTGCAGAATCTATAACCTGATGATGAACACCATCTACTGATGTAGATGTTAAGAATGTTTGAACTTTACCTTGAATTAAATTCAGAAGTTTAGTTTTTCTTACATCATCTAGTTCACTTAATACATCATCCAATAATAATATTGGATATTCTCCAATTTCTTTCTTTATCAATTCCAATAAACCTATCTTTATAGATAATACAATTGATCTTTGTTGACCTTGTGATGCATATAATACAGCATCCTTATCATCTAAAAACATCAACATATCATCCTTATGTAATCCGTCAGATGTTTGACTATAAGAAATATCTCTTTGATAACTCTTTTTATACTTCTCTAAAATATCTTCATAAGAAATCTTTTTATAAACAGATTTATACTCAATTCTTAATACTTCTTTATGTAAAGATATGTAATCATACATAGAAGCAGCAATCTCATTTAACAAATCTACAAATTCAATTCTTTTCTTTATCAAATCAACTTGCAATCTTGCCATCTGTTCAGATAAAACTTCTAAATATTCATCAGCAGTTTTATGTTTATCATGTAAACTCTTTAGATATTTATTTCTCTCTTTAAGTAACTTATTGTATTTATTTAAATTATACATATAAATAGGTGATATCTTAGAAATCTCCATATCTATAAGTTTTCTTCTTAAACGAGGACTCCCTTTAACTAACATCAAATCCTCAGGAATAAATAAAACAACATTTAAATAACCAACATAATCACTACTCTTTTTAATTTCCTTATGATTAATAAAAGCTTTCTTACCTAATACAGATAAGATAACTTCTAACTCAATATCTTTTTCATGAGATTCAATATGACCATTAATTTTAGCAAACTCTTCTTGAAACAAAATCATTTCCTCAATTAAATTTGTCTTAAAACTTTTAGATAAAGATAAAATATAAATAGCTTCCAAAAGATTTGTCTTTCCTTGTGCATTTTGACCAATAAAAATATTAATATATGGATCAAACTCCACAAAACAATCTTTATAATTTCTAAAGTTCTTTAACTTTAAATTATTAATCTTCATTTTTTACCAAATATTGAACATCATCAAATAAAACAACATCACCATCACGTAATTTCTTACCTCGTCTAATATCAACTTCACCATTTACTAAAACTTGACCATCTAATATAACCATTTTAGCAACAGCACCAGAATCAACAGCACTCACATACTTTAAAAATTTACCTAATGTGATATATTCACTATCTATTTTTATTTCTTTCATCTCTCGTCACCCGATTCTCTCAAAAATCATTCCTATTATAACACAAAAACATTAAAAATGATAGTTTTTATGCCTTATATTCAATATTAATTAAAAAATATAAAAAAATCATTTTTATACAAAAATGTCTTAAATCTCAAATTTGGTAGGAAATATG
>JAVWHX010000006.1:0-53598 GCA_036639875.1 Coprobacillus sp. | reverse complement strand
GTTTTTAGATTTTAAAATACATAAACATGATATTTCATCAATACCTTAAGTTGCCGACATTGAGAATACATCGCTCTTTTTACGTTAAAAAACTTTAAAAATAAAAAAGATCTCACTCCCATAAAAGAGAATGAAATCTTATCATTAATGATTTTTTGCAAAGTTCCAAGTATCACGACACATATCATCAAGTGTCTTTTCAGCAACCCATCCAAGTTCTTCTTTTGCACGTGTTGGATCAGCATAACAAGTTGCAATATCACCAGGACGTCTATCTTTTATTTCATATTTCACAGTTACTCCATTAACTCTTTCAAAAGCATGAACAATATCAAGAACGCTATATCCAATTCCAGTTCCTAAATTACAAATATGAACACCAGGTTTTGCATACTTTTCAATTGCAAGAACATGACCTTTTGCTAAGTCAACAACATGAATATAATCTCTTACACCTGTTCCATCTGGAGTATCATAATCATCACCAAATACCCCTAAGCAAGGAAGTTCACCAGCAGCGACTTTCATAACATAAGGCATTAAGTTATTAGGGATACCATTTGGATTTTCACCAATCAATCCTGATTCATGAGCCCCTATTGGATTAAAATAACGAAGTAATGTCACTGACATATCAGGATTAGCAAATTGAACATCAGTTAACACTCTTTCCATCATTGCTTTACTTGTTCCATAAGGATTTGTTGTTTCACCTAAAGGACAATCTTCAGTCAATGGAACAACTTTTGGATCACCATAAACTGTAGCACTTGAACTAAATACAATATTATGAACATTATATTTCTTCATCATTTTCGCAACAATAAGTGTTGTCATTAAATTATTTGTATAATATTCAACTGGTTTTGATACAGATTCTCCAACTGCTTTAAAAGCAGCACAATGAATAACCGCATCTAACTTATTTTCTTTAAAAACAGCTTCTGTTTTTTCTTCATCCAAAATATTAAATTCATAAAACTTCACTGCTTTACCAGAAATTTGCTTAATATAATCCAAAACCACTGGCTGAGAATTAGAAAAGTCATCAATCACAACAACATCATGACCAGCACCAATTAATTCAACACAAACATGGCTACCAATATAACCTGCGCCACCTGCTACTAATATATTCATTATACATTCCTCCTTATATATTCATCAAAGATATTTTTAATAATTTCTTTACTAGCAACTCCTTCATGAAGTTTATTATCTCCATCAAAGAAAGTTGGTACTAAATAATAATCATAAGAATCTGCAAGTTCTACTTCTTTTGCTTCATCAATTAATTCAATAGGAATTTCACGGTATTGAGGATTTTCATCACATAGTTCATGAATCCAACTTCTTGCGCGTTTGCAATGTGGACAATGTTCTAGAATGAAGAGTTTCATTATAATAACCTCATTGTTTTTATAACAACTGGTGTTTTAGGACAATCTTGAAATCCAGTTGGAACAGTTGCTATTTCATCTACGACTTCTAATCCTTCAATAATCTTTCCAAATGCTGCATAATCTCCATCTAAATGAGGAGCATTATCATGCATAATAAAGAACTGTGAACTTGCTGAATCTTTCACCATAGTACGTGCCATTGAAAGCACTCCCTTTGTATGAATTAAAGAATTATCAACTCCATTAGAAGCAAACTCACCTTTAATTGAAGGACATTCCTTTTGTTGCATATCAACACTATATCCTCCACCTTGAATCATAAAACCAGGAATAACACGATGAAAAATCAATCCATCAAAAAATTGATCCTTAATTAATTTCACAAAGTTTTCAACAGTAATGGGTGCAACCTCTGGATACAACTCACCTTTCATTACTTTTCCATTTTCCATTTCAATTTCAAATTTAATATTTTCCATAATATCTCCTAATCTTCTTTATCTTCAATAATACGATCAGCATCCTTAATCACAATAGCTGTCTCTTTTTTCTTTCTTAAATAAAAACGAACTCCAAAGAATACTATAATCAATCCAACCAAACCTAAGAATAAATAAAATATCTTTTCCATTTGTTGAAATTGATAAGCTAAAGCAACAGTTAAACATAAATTCAAAATAATCAATGCTCCTGTCGTCTTAATTCTTTGATTGTATAAGCAATCTAGTGCGACTGCATTAGATGCAAATAATGCAATTATTAATCCAACTTCCATAAGATATCCTCCCACTTTTATATCATATCACTTTTCAAAATAATTTCCATCACTTTTGTAATGTAACCGTTTTCATTATTTGTTTAATGTGTTAAAATAAAAGAAAGATAATTTATAGAAAAGGAGCGTGGTATTATGAGAACTTATCACTCAAATGAAATTGGGAATGTTGTTGTGCTAGGTCACTCAGGGAGTGGCAAAACCAGCGTGATTGAAGCGATGGCTTATCGTGCTGGAATTTTAAATAGAATCGGGACTGTTGAAGATGGCAATACTGTTAGTGATTATTCACCTGAAGAAATCAAAAGACAATCTTCGATCGGACTATCTGTTATTCCATTAGAATGGAATGACTGTAAAATCAATATTTTAGATACTCCTGGTTCTTTTGATTTTACTGGAGAGGTCGAGGCTGCTTTAAAGGTAGCAGAAAGCGTTTTGATTGTCGTTGATGCCGGACAAGGTATTAGTGTTGGTACAAAGCAAGCAATGTTTAAAGCACATAATAAAGCAAAAATGATCTATATGAGTGGCTTGGATTATCCCAATGCTGCTTACAATGAAAAATTAAATGAATTAAAACAAACTTATGGAAAAGCAATTGCCCCTATTCAAGTTCCTATCATGGAAGGAAATAAGATGGTAGGATATGTGAATGTCGCAAAAATGGAAGGACGTTATTTTGAAGGTGACAAAACTCATGCTTGTGAGATTCCTGAACATATGTGGGATCAAATCACACCAATCAAAAATATGATTGATGAAGCAGTCGCAAATACAAATGATGAATTATTAGAAAAATATATTAATGAAGAACCATTTACCAAAGAAGAAATATCTTGGGCTTTAAGACAAGGGGTTATGAATCATACATTAATTCCTGTTTTATGTGGTACAAATCAAATAGGTATTCAAATTGTTTTAAATTCTATTGTTGCATTCTTTAGTGCAGCTGGTGATATGTGTAATTCAATGATTGTTAAGAATGAAGAAACAAACCAAGAAGAATTAATAGGTTTTAACGAGGCTTTACCAACTTCATTATTTGTATTTAAAACGATTGCTGATCCTTTTGTAGGAAGAATATCTTTATTTAAGGTATGTACAGGTAGTGTTCACACAGGTATGTCTTTATATAATATGAATAAAAAGGAAACCGAAAGATTAAATAAATTATATATTATGAGAGGAAAAGATTTGGTAGAGGTAGATACACTTTATGCTGGTGATATTGGTGCATTATCTAAGTTATCATATACACAAACAAATGATACACTTTGTACATTAGATTATCGTGTATTATATAGTCCTATTGAATTCTCACATCCATACTATGGTAAATCTATTATTCCTAATGGAAAGAGTAATGAAGAAAAGATTGCTACAGCAATTACAAAATTATTAGAAGAAGATCAAACATTAAGATTTGAAAATAATCCTGAAACCAAACAACAATGTTTATATGGTTTAGGTGATATTCATGTAGATACAGTTGTTTCTAAATTAAAAGAAAGATATAAGATTGATGTAAGATTAGAAAACATTATTATTCCTTTTAGAGAAACAATTAAAGGCGAAGTTACACATCGTTATAAATATAGAAAACAATCTGGTGGACATGGTCAGTATGGCGATGTAGAAATTAAGTTTGAACCACTTGATGATTATAGTGTTCCTTTTGTATTTGAAGAAAAAGTTTTTGGTGGTTCTGTTCCAAAAGCATACTTCCCAGCAGTAGAAAAAGGATTGATTGAAGCTACTCGTACAGGTGTATTAGCGGGATATCCTACATTAGGTATAAAAGCAACTCTTCTTGATGGTTCATACCATGATGTAGATTCTTCAGAAATGGCTTTTAAAACAGCAACAGTGATGTGTTTTAAAGAAGCTATTCCTAAAGCAAAACCAACATTATTAGAACCAATTATGACATTGCGTGTCTATATTGACGAACAATATACTGGTGATATTATGGGTGACTTTAATAAGAAACGTGCTCGTGTAACAGGTAGTGATATATTAGAAGATGGAATGTTAAAGATTACTGTCGAAGTTCCTCAATTAGAAGTTATGAACTATGCTGTTGATTTAAGATCAATGACACAAGGACAAGGATTCTTTGATATGGAATTCTATAGTTATGAATTTGTTCCTGATATTGTTGCTAAACGTATAATCGAAGCACATAAAGAATAATAAAAAAGCCTTAACGGCTTTTTGTTTTTTAGATAATTATTTTGACTCTTAGACAAAAGTCATCTATAATTGCAAATAGTAGGAGGTGTTTGAATTGAATAAAAAAAGAATTTCAATAACATTGACAATATTATGCTTAGTTGTAGGTATCTTTACTTATAGCCAAGTTGCTAAAGCAGAAAATTTTGCTGGTAAAGAAGATAAATATATTAAGTTATGTTCATCATCAAAACTCACATCTTCACAACAAAAAACATGTAAAGAATTTAATACATATTTAAGCAAAAAGAATAAAGATTTAAATAAAGAAACATCAAACGCTAAGAAAGAATCTAAAAAGACCCAAGAAACAATTGAAGATGTAGCTAATGAAATTAGTCAATTAGATGCAAAAATAACAAGTGCTAATAATGAGTTAAACTATATTCAATCTAACATCAAAAAATTAAATCAATCTGTATCCGATAAAAAAGAAGCCTTAGCAGATCGTATGTACGCTATGCAAACAATCATGAATTCTCATAGTTATATTTCTTATTTATTTGGTGCTGAAAGCTTTACTGATTTCTTTAGTCGATTAATGAGTTTTAATGAAATTACGAGTTATGACAATGAATTAATCAATGAAATAAAAGATGAAGTTGAAGAAACGCAAAAACAAGAAGTTACTGCAAAAACTTTAACAAATTCTTTAAAAGAAGATAAACTCGCACAAAGTGAATTACAAAGTCAATTAGCAACAAAACTTAAAGAACAGAATAAAACAATTGCTGAAAATTCATCAGAAGTTTCAAAGAATCAAGAATCTATAGAATCTATCCAATCTAACTTAGCAGCTATTCAAAAAGCAACTGACGAATCAAAAGTCAACAACGTAACACAAGCTACCCCTAGTAAAAAACCATCAACGCCAAGTCAAGATAATTCTAATACAACAAAACCAGATACTACAACTCCTAGCACCCCTGACACAACAGTTCCTGATAATTCTCAAAACAATAATACTACAAATGAGGAATTAGGACTAAAGATTGCTAATAAAGCATTAACACGTCAAGGTTATATGTATGTATGGGGTGGTGCTCATTCTTGGAGTACTATTAAGAACCCAAATCAAACAGCGTTTGATTGTTCTGGATTAGTCAATTGGGCATTTTATCAATCTGGTGTTGATTTAGGACGTATTCATTATACTGGTTCATTACTAAGTGCAGGTAAGTCTGTTTCAAAGAGCAATTTACAAGCAGGTGATATTATTTTGTTTAGTAGTAATGGTAGTACAAGTGGTGTCCATCATGTTGGTATATATATTGGTAACAATCAAATGGTTCATGCACCATCAACCGGAAAACCTATTCAAGTCAGTAATTTAAGTAATAGTTATTGGCAAAGAGAATGGTTTTCATGTAGAAGATTATATTAAAAGAATTGGAGATTCATTTCTCCAATTCTTTTTTATTTCATAATATCTTGTGCATGTACATATTCTTTATGAAAGGCTTCTGCTACATTATGACAAGTAAGTTTCCCATCATACGTATTAATTCCAGAATAAATCACATCATTATCATAACATGCTTTTTCTAAACCTTTATTAGCAATTTGAACACCATATTTAAATGTTGCATTTGTTAAAGCAATAGTTGAAGTTCTAGGTACTGCACCAGGCATATTTCCCACGCAATAATGAACGACATCATCAACAATATATGTTGGATTATCATGATAAGTCACCTTTGATGTTTCACAACATCCACCTTGATCAATCGCAACATCAACAATAACACTACCAGGTTTCATATGTTTTAAGTATGACTTCTTCATAAGTTTTGGAGCTTGTCCACCAGGAATCAATACACTCCCTATAACTAAATCAGCTTGTGATACTGCATCTTCAATTGTCGCATCAGTACTCATTAATGTTTGAACTTGAGAACCAAATATATCATCTAAGTATTGTAATCTTTCTAAATTGATATCAATAATTGTAACATCAGCACCCATACCAATCGCAATCTTACAAGCATTCATACCTACCGTTCCCGCTCCAAGCACAACAACTCTTGCTTTTGGAGTTCCTGGAACACCAGCCAACAATACTCCTGAACCACCATATGCCTTTTCAAGATATTTAGCACCTTCTTGAATACTTAATCTTCCTGCAATTTGACTCATCGGTGCAAGAAGTGGAATACTTCCATTTCTTTCAATTAATGTCTCATAAGCAACAGACTTTACTTTTGCATCTAATAAAGCTTCAGTTAATCCTTCAGCAGCTGCTAAATGCAAATACGTATAAAGAATTAATCCTTCATGGAAATATTTATATTCTTCTTCTAATGGTTCTTTGACTTTCACCATCATTTCACAAATATCCCATACATCCTTAGCGTTATCTAAAATATTCGCTCCAGCAATTTCATATTCTTCAGTCGTAAATCCAGATCCAACACCTGCATCTTTTTCTATATAAACAATATGACCAGCACTTACATAATCCTTTACATTTGCAGGAGTTAAACCAACTCTATATTCATTATTTTTAATTTCTTTAACACAACCAACTCTCATATTTATAATCTCCTTATTGGTAAACTTATCATCAAGAGTAATATTTTCTTGATTTTTTTTATTATATCACTAAATAAATAAGCATGGAAGAAATTCTTTACATACAAAAAAAACATAAATGATTTTTCATTTATGTCTCATTATGAAACTGTTGTTCTTAATTCAATATAATTATCTCTCACTTATGATAAGTTTCATTTTTCATAATCTTAAATACACGATAAACTTGTTCAACCAATATCAATCTCATTAATTGATGAGGGAACGTCATAGGCGAAAAACTCAAACGCATATCAGCACGTGATAAAACGTCTTCACCATGTCCTAATGATCCACCAATCACAAAATCAATTGTACTTTTCCCATTAAGCATACATTCTTCTATTTTTTTAGAGAAGACGACCGAATCCATTTCTTTACCACTTACATCTAACAAAATCATATAATCATCTTGTTTAACTTTATCTAAAATCTTTCTTCCTTCTTTCGCCTTTACAATCATTTCTTCTGCTAAAGAAGCATTATCTGGAATACGTTCATCACTAACTTCAATCATTTCAACATTTGCATATGCAGATAATCTTTTTGTATATTCTTTAATTCCATCAACCAAATACTTTTCTTTCAACTTACCAACACAGATAATTCTAATCTTCATGTTTTCCTCCTGAAACAACATCCACCTGACTTGCGACTTTAATATTATCAAATTTTATATTTTCTTCCTCAAAAACACTCATATATGTTTCTAATGCTTTTTCTTTAGTATTCGCTTCTTGTGACAAATGAGCTAAGACAATTTCTTTTGTTTTCTCACCAATCACTTCACTCATAAGCTTAGCACTATATTCATTATTTAGATGTCCAACATCATTTAAAATACGGTTCTTTAAAAACATTGGTCTCTTAGTATCCATTAACATTTCAATATCATGATTACTTTCAATTATATAATAATCTAAATCTATCATATATTCTCTGTTTTTCTGTGAAACATAGCCTGTATCAGTCATATATAACAATGTTTCATCTGTTGATATAACAAATCCAATAGGATCACTAGCATCATGTGATATTTTTAATGTCAAAACATCAAAAACATCAAACTGTCTATGTTCATAGGGAATAAGTGTATGATATTCATCAATATCTTCAACATTCTTTTTTGCTGTATAAAGCTTATCTTTATCAAAAATATGAATGTTTTTATTATGATCATAATGATCATGTGTTAAAAAAACAAAACGAATATCTTCTTCTTTAAAACCTAAATTATCTAATTTAAATAAAAGTTGTTTACGCGTAATCCCACAATCGATTAATATTCCACAACCATCTTCATATATAAATGTTGCATTTCCTTTTGATCCACTTGCTAGTACATGAAATTCCATATCTATCTCCTTGTTTTAAGTCATTATACAAATTATACCTTATAAAAACAACTCTTTTCATAATGAAAGAAACCTGATAATCATTTATCAGGTTTGAATTATAATATCGAACTTCTGTTACGGCCTTTTTCTTTTGCTTTGTATAATGCTTGATCAGAACGATTAAGTAATTGATGGTAACTATCATCAGCAGAAGTTTTAAAACTTGCTCCCATACTAATAGAAGTACTAAAATCAACTCCATTATAATGGAACTTCATACTTGAAATATTATTAACAATTTGATTTAACAATTGCTCTAATTGATCCTTACCAATATCAGGTATTTCTATGATAAATTCATCACCACCAAGACGTCCTAGAATAGCGTTTTTAGGAATAGCTTTCCCCACTTCTCTAGTTACTCTCTTTAATACCATATCACCAGCTGGATGACCATATGTATCATTAACTGATTTAAAGAAATCTATATCAAATATAACCAAACAGAAACGATAATTAGGTAATGCTACTTTAAAATCATTATCTAATCTTTCTACAAATCTTGCTCTTGATATAACACCAGTTAATAAATCATAATAGGCCATTTTACTTAGACGATCATTAAGTTCTAATGTATAACGTAGTTCTCTTAAATCACGGCTATAAGAAACAATAATGTTTTCTTTCTCTAATGGGATTCTAATTAAACTTACTTCACAAGGAACTTCCTCTTTATTCTTATTAACATATACCCATTCAAACATTTCCTTATTCTTAACAAATAAGTCTTGAAATATTTTACCCTTCTTGATTAAACTGTTTTCTCCATCCGGTTGTTTTAAAGGCATAAAAGAATCAAAGTTATTAATAACATCAAATTTATCATCTGCTTGAAACATACTTATAGCAACTTGATTACAATCAAGAATCTTTAAATCATCACTCCATAGAATACAGGATACAGGAGATGAATCTAGTACTGCTCTTATACGTGTATTTGTTGTTCTTTGAAGTTTCTCAGCCTCAACTTGTACTCGCATATCTCTTGTATATCCTGCCACCAAATCTTTGCCATCTTCATCTAAACCTTCTATTTTAATAAGTGTAATTTCTGCAGGTATTTCTTTCCCATCTAAATCACAATGCATCCACTCAAATTGTTTATAACCTGTTTTAAAAACTTCTTGAATATATTCCATGGCTTTTTCACCACTCAACCTTCCATCAGGTTGATATTCAGGTGACAATGAGAAGAAACGATCTAAATATTCTTGTTGATTTTTAACTCCAAACAATTTAACAGCTTCCTTATTACACATTATATTACGATATTGATTATCCCATAGATTCAAACACAATGGACTTGCATCTAAAAGTGCACGTAAACGAGCATTAAACTTTCTGATTTTCTCTTCCATCAAACTTTGTTCGCGCATATCTCTTGTGTAACTTGCCACAATATAATCATCCATATATGGAATGCGAACAATTGTAACTTCGGTTGGAATTTTCTCCCCATTACGTTTACAATGTTCCCAAAATAAAATTATCTTCTTTCCATCAAAACCTCTCATAATGACTTCTCTTGCTTTATCCATACTCTTCTTTCCATCAGGTTGTTGTAACGGTGAAAAGTCAAAGAAATTCTTTTTAAAATCTGCTACATCTTTAGCATCAAACATATTAAGAACCTCAATATTACAAGCAATTATTTCTAAATCATGATTCCAAAAATTCAACCCTAACGGAGTCGCATCCATCATTGCTGTTAAAACATCTTTATCACCTATCAATTGTTCATGACGTAATTGCATATTTGGAACAACAACCAATTTATCATTAATGCTTGGCTTTAATATATAAGATGAAAAGAATATATCTTCATCAAGTGGTCTAGATACATAAAAACCTTGAATAAAGTCTGCATTTAAAATACAAACACTTTCTTGTTCTTCTTTTGTTTCTACTCCCTCAACACAAACTTTCATCCCAACATTATGACAAAGACGTACAACAGAACCTATAAAATCATGATTGTATTCACGCTTATGTAACGATTGAACAAAAGATCTATCAATCTTCACAACATCAACATTAAATTGAGAAAGTCTTGCTAAAGAAGAATAACCAGTTCCAAAATCATCCATAGCAACTTGAAGATGTAATTCTTTTAATCTTTGCATTGAAGTATTAATATTTGCAGCATCAGTAATAAAATAACTTTCTGTTAATTCCAAAGTAATATGTTTTATATCTAAATCATACTTACGAAGTAAAACTTCTAGTTTATCACAAAATGTAACATCTCTTAATTGAATATATGAAACATTTACATTCATAACAAAGTCATCTATATAATCCACCCATTTTTTACATGTTTCAATAGCTTTTTCTAACACCCACATTCCAACTGGAATAATCAATTGTGATTGTTCTAACAATACAATAAAACGATCCGGATTAACAAGTTCACCATCTGGAGTTACAAATCTCAATAAAATTTCTGCACCTTTTACTTTTAAATTTTGAGTATAACAAACTGGTTGAAAAACAACTTTAAAACCTTCAAAATCATGTTCAACACTATCTGCCAAACAACGCCCTAATGATTGTTCATGAATCTTTTCTTCAAGCATTTCATTTGTAAATTCAACACATTGATTTTTCCCAGTATCTTTTGCTCTTTTCAATGTAATAGAAACTGCTTTTTCTAAATCAGCCCAAGTGATTCCATCTTCTGGATAAGAGACAACACCCGCTGACATTGTAAAACGATATGGCTTATCTTGGATCACATGAGAAATAGACGTATATGCCTTGATTTGTTTAAAAATATTTAACATATCTTGCTTATTCATTTTATCAGCAACAACTAATAGTTGATCACCATCATAACGATACATTTTAATATTTTCAGAAAAAATTGTACGTAAATCTTGCACTGTTGTTCGTAATACCATATCTCCAAAAGCATGAGTATTTAGTGTATTAACACTTGTAAAATCATCAATACCAAGCAACATTAATGAACCATAATTCGCTTTTGTATTACTTTGTAATACTTCAAATAATTCTTTGCATTTACTATGCATTAACAACCCCGTAATTCCATCAACCTCTCCATCATAAGAAAGATTATGCATAGTCCCAATAATAAGTTCGGGTTCATTTGTTTCTTCATTATAACAAACTGTAGACTTATCACTGAACCACAAATAATCACCATACGAATTAATAACCTGATACTCCATTCTAATAGATGTTTTCTTTTCTTTAACAGATTCTTCAATCAATTGAAAAACACGTTCAAGATCACGGTTATATACAAAAAAATGCCAAATATCTTCAAAATGATTTCCTTCAATTGGAATCGAAAAATCTTTCGCTAAATTTGGTGAAACAAGATATGAACCATCTTGGTAATTCCATATATAAATATAATCGTTTGTATTATTTGCTAATGTTTCAAATATAAAATGAGAGTCAACAATTAACTGATCAAACCTATCCTTCACTTTCGCCACCCCGTCTCATTATAATTACCAATTCTCTTTATTATATATAATTATAACACTTTTTCAAAAAGTTACATTATTTTCCATAGTTAAAAAAATTTATTTTAACATAAAATACCAAAAAATTTTACGTTCTATTTATATTTATGTTAAAATATAAATATAAAGGAGGATTACTCTTATGACAAAAATAATAACTATTGCAAGGGAATATGGTTCAGGAGGTCGTTTGATTGCACAGAAAGTTGCAGAAAAATTAGGACTTATATATTATGATAACGAAATCATTGATTTAGCAGCAAAAGAATTAGGAATTGATGTTGATTCAATTCGTAAACTTTCTGAAGAAAAAACATCTAGTTTTATGTATTCAATGTCTTCGACAACTTTTTCACTTCCATTAAATGACCAAGTCTTTGCAATGCAATCAAGAATTATTAAACATTTAGCAGAACATGACTCATGCATCATTGTTAATGGTGTAGCGGATTATATATTGGAAGATCATGATAATCTTCTAACAGTTTTTATCCATGCCCCATGTGAGTCTAGAATGAAGCGCGTTAGTGAAGATTACAAAGAAGAACATACTGATATTAAAAAATTCATTACAAAAAAAGATAAAGCAAGAAGCAGTTATTACAATTACTATACAACAAATACTTGGGGTCAAATTCAAAATTTCGATTTAACCTTTAACAGTGATTTAGGGATAGAAGAAATTGCAGATATTATTGCTACAATATATAACGCAAAAGAAAAACAATCTTGATCATCAATTTCAAGATTGCTTTTTTTATTTAAATAACTTTAATAGCACCATCAATAACTGCACCTTCATCAATACGAATACTTGCAGTTTGAACATCACCTTTTAGATAAACTTTACCTAAGAAATAAGCCACTTTTTCAGCAACAATATTTCCAATACATGTTCCATTAACAAAAACTTCTTTCGATTTAATATCACCTGATAATTCAGTACCAGCTTGTAAATCTACCTTTGAAACACTATAAATATTTCCTTGAATTTTAGAATTCTTAATCACAACTTCATTAGCCGCAATATTCCCTGTTATAACAGCATTTTCAATATAAACACTTCCTGTAGATTGCACATCACCAGTAACTTGCCCATACACCTCAAGATCATTTTCAGCTTTTACATTTCCTTCAATCACTGTATATTTCGAAATGATTGCAGGCGCAATTTTTTCAACAATTATAGGAGCGACTATTTTTTCAACTGGTTCACTTTCTTCTACTGAAGAGATATCAATTTCTTCGTGTTGTACTTGATAATCATCATAAGTAATATCTTCTGTCTCATCAGTTTCATCTGTCTCAAAATATCTCTCTAAAACCTTCTCTTTAATCTTATTAAGTTTATCCATAAATATTCCTCCTCATAAAACGCTCTTTATAAAAGAGTATCATATTCATTATTCTCATAGATTTTTTTGTCGTAGAATGTAGATTAAGAAGCGTGAAATACAAAATTTGTATTATTCTTCAAAAATAATTTTCTGAATAGTAGGAATAGTAATAATAAATTTTGTTCCTTTTCCCACTACTGATTCAACTTGGATTTCACCCTTCATTTCATCAATAATGTTCTTAACAATATATAGCCCTAATCCTGAACCGGTTTTTTTATTTTCTTCCCCCATATAGAAACGATTAAATATATAAGGAATATCTTCCTTTTTTATTCCACAACCAGTGTCACTAATTTCAATAGCAAGTGTTTTCTTTTCTTTTAAAGCAACAATTGATATTGAACCATTAGGCGAGGTTGCTTTCATAGCATTAAAGATTAAATTTTCAAAAAGAATATCAAGTTTCGTTCTCTGCATAACAATCAACACTTCTTCTTGTGGTACTTGAACACTCAAATGTATTGAAGCAACTTGTGTCTCTGCAAAATAAGTTTCATAAATATCATCTAAATATTCTTTAATAGATATTATCTCCTCTTTTTCATCAATTTTATCTAGTTGATTTATCCTATTTAATCCTTGAACACGTTTTGTCATCTCTTTCTGTTTTAATTCAACTTGATTCAAATAATATAATAATTCAGTATCAATATGTGTATTATGTTCAATAATACTATCAACAAATAATTTAATAGAAACCAAAGGAGCTTTTAAATCATGTGCCATATCAGAGAAAAACATTTTTCTTTCATCCAACAATAACTTCAATTCTTCTGTTCTTTGCTTCACTTCTTCTTCCAAATGATGATTAAGTCTTTCATTTTCACTTAACATACGTTTATTTCTAACTATCATCATACTTCCAAACAACAATACCCAGAAAAATCCACACCACTCAAATTGCCAAAAGAATAAGATTGGTTCAAAAAGATTAGAAGCACACAAATTCCATATCAACCCAATTGAAAAAACTAAGTTTGCTAATAAAATATAATATGATTCTTTATTTATTTCTTTATTATTAACAATAATCCATCCTATACAGCTTACCCCAAGAATAAGATATATATCCTTAAACACCCCATGAAAAACTAATGTTTCAGGAATAATAGGTATCAATAGACACAATACAAACAAACCAATAGAATAAAGAATAAATAACATCTGTATTCTTTGTATCCACTTCTTTCTTATTTGTCCTGTTGCATAATAAGTCAATGTAATAGCAGATATCATCATTCCATATAAAGATATATTTTCAACAAGATGCCATTGATTTTCAAATGGTAAAGATAAAAGATGAACAAAATAATATGAGACATACATTGAAAAGGAACAACATAATAATCCAAACCATAGACTAATTTTATCCTTTGAATTTCTCCATAATAAAAGTGTAAATAAAGATAAAGATAGAGGAACTATTAATGCAATAGCATATGCAAATGTTTGGATATTAACATGATTTTGAACGGTTTGTTCTAATCCAAGTTCAGGAGGATAATACATTCCACTATAATATCCACTATAAGAACTTGTCTCTACAATTAGAGTCTGCACACCTTCCTTTAAAGTCATGTGAACAACAGCATTACCCGTCCCTGATGTTATCACTTCATCATTTAAAGAAATCCTATAATCTTGAAAAAGTTCAGGGAAACGAATTGCTACAGTTTGAGAAGTACCACTATAAACTATACTCATTTCATATGATATCTTACCGTGAGTTGTTTTATGACTGTTTCCTCTTTGAAGATTTGCATATTCACCAATATAAGTCGGTTGTTTTTTCACATCTTGATCTGACATTAACCAACCATCTATTAAAAATAAAGAGTTATTCTCTAGAATATCTTTTTCTTTAATCTCTATAACACCATTCTTTCCATAAGGTGGTGGTGTTTGATATTTGTTATCATAATAGTAAATACCAATAAAAAAAAGAAAGCAAAGAAATAAAAGAAATGCCAAAGAAAAATATTGTTTTCTAAATTTCATAGACATCTCACCTCATTCTTACTTTCTTTCATTACTCACAAAACAATATCCCTGTCCCCATATTGTTTGAATATACTTATGAACTTTAAAAACATCTTTCATTTTATTACGAATGTGAGCCATATGTGATTGAACAGTTTGTTCATCAACTTCCTGTTTACTCCCCCAAACTATCTTACCAATTTCCAAAGGAGTATAAATAGATGAAGGATGTTGTGCAAGTAAAGCAAATATATCAAACTCTATTGAGGTTAGGGATTTTTCTTTTCCCTTATAATAGACTTTCTTCTTTGATAAATCTACTTGTAAATCTCCATATGATAATACTTGCTTATAATTATTCTGTTGATCAATACGTGCTTTTATCTTTATCCAAAATAATAAAGGATCAGTATCTTTCGTTATATAATCTATTCCCCCAATATCAAAAGCTTGAACTTGACTTTCTATATCAGTAAGATTACTAAAGAAAATAATCGGTACATCAATAACTGATTTTATTTTTTTACAAAGATCAAATCTTCTTTCTTGAAAAAACATAACATCTAATATAACACAATCATAAGATCTTTCAAAAATCATTTGTTCAGCTTGTATAACAGAAGTGGCTCCATAAACTACACATCCATGTTGTTGTAAAACATTCGACCAAAAACAAAGTACATCCACCTCATCATCAACAAGTAAGATATGATATTGCGAATCCTTTTGTACAGCTACCGTTTCATTAGAACGGATAACCTTCCGAGAATTCGCTAATGCAGCTTGTTGAGATGAAAATATGGTATAAGCATCTTTTACAACTTTTGACAATTGCCTCGAAATAGGAACTTTTCTCTTTGTATAAAAGATAACTTCTTGAGTATTTATAATTTCAATATATTTCATATTCACAATATAAGATCGATGTGTTTTCACAAATCCCATTTGTGAAACAAGTTTATCTTCAAATGAGGCTAATGCTCCAGTTGATGAATAAACGACTCCATCATTCATATGAAAAAAAACAGTCTTATTTATAACTTCTACATATTCTACTTTAGATAAAGCAACAGTCACTAATGATTTATGACATTTTATTGTTATACAATTTTCTTTTTCTCTATCAATATCAATAAAAACTTGATCAAGCAATTGTATAATATTTTCTCTAACAATTGGTTTTAAAATATAAAAATATGCTGTTACAAGATAACTATCTTTTAATTTATCTGCTGAAGTAGACAGAAATATAATTTTTATATTCTTATCAAAATCACGTATTTCCTTAGCTATTTCTAAACCATTAATTCCAGGTGTCTCAGTATCTAAAAATAACAAATCATATTTATTCTTCTTTGTCTTATAAAACAACTCTAAGGAACTGTCAAAAAATGTATATGATAACTCATCAGATGAATATGAATCAATTATTTGTGCTAACTGTCGAAGTGTTTCAACATCATTTCCACACATTGCTATTTGTTTCATAGTGTTCCTCCCTATTATAAGATATTATTTAGAATGTTTAAAACGAATAAACAATATAGATATACCAATTATTATACTTAATCCAATAATAAATAATATTGTTTGTAAACTTTGATTAGCTGATCTATCCAAAGGTATTTCCCTATGTTTAACAATTGTATCAACTTGATTATTTGATTGAGGTTCAGCTAGCTTTTGATCACTTAAACTAGGGTCAGTTACTATCCCTTGCTCTTCAAGATTTTCACCAAGCGGTGATGTTATTTTATTATTTGTCAACTGATTTGGTGATGCTAACAAAGGCGGTTTTTCTATAAGTGATGACTCATTTTCAACGTGTTCTGGTTCAGATATACTAGGTCTTTGTCCACCATTTTCAACACTATCATCTACTTCTCCATTACCAGAACCTACATCCCCTCGATTACCGCCACTTCCATCATCCTCATTATCTATAATAGGAGGTTCATATTTATAATCAACAGGCCAATTCACTATCTCACTTTTCCCATCTAATACACCACCAACAATATCAAGTTTCATTAAAAATCCATTGATTTCTTTGTGGAGATACTGCCTATATGGAGCTTCATTAGATTGAAACAATAACATACTCGTATAATATTCATTCTTAGGATATTTTTCAATATCATCATTTTTTAATAAAATATCATTATTAGATTCCCAAGTTTCTCCACCATCCAAAGAATAACTTAAGTTTATTTGTCTCGCTCCAGTTGGTTTTAAAGGAAAATCAACCAATAATTGAGAATCTCTTGCATAATATTTTAATTGATTTGCTTCAGATGAATCTACCATATTCAGATTAAGTTTAATTGGCATATACACTGATATTGGATTTACCATTTTATAAGAGTTTGTCAATGTTTTAATAACCAAATCATGAGGTTGTTTGATATCAATCATTGGATTTTCAATAATAATTGTTTTATCAATTATAATATCTGGAATATTCCACTCGGGGATAAAATCAATAGTTGAGCTAGACAATAACCCCCAATTATTATCAAACAATTGAACTTGAACAGGTAAAACAGAAGGAAGGCAGTTCAATATATCTTTCTTTGTCATACCAGAAGACACTGTTATATTATATTCACAATTATTTTGATAATCAACAAGCAAAGAAGAATCTCCTCTTGCTTGAACGTTAAAATCATCAGGGAAATCTTGTTCAGCTGCTCGCTGCATTTTTACGGCATCTATTATATATGTCTCTGTATCTGTTGTAACCTTAAGAGCAATATAGAAAACATCTATTTTACCATTTACATAATCTTGAACAACTTGTGTTTTCATGTTTCCACATGGAAACCTACGACCATCAGGTTCATTTTGTCGATCATCTTTAAAATCTAAATCAAATGAGTGATCACTATTAATAGGTTTAAAATAATTATTATCAAGTGAATAAAGGACTTCTATATATTGCATATCTGATGTTATTTTTGAGACTGTTCCATAAAGTACTGGTCCTTGTCCAAAATATCCAATATCTAAAGATAATTCTGGTCGATTGACAGCACTCACTGGGATTTGTCCAATAGTAAAAAAAGCAAAAACAAATGATAAAAATAGTTTCAATATTATTTTTCTTTTTAACATTTTCTATCCTCCATCTTTTGCTATTATTTTGTTTAATTATAGCATTTCATAACATTTTTGTCAGTATTTTATTATCATTGTCATTCAAAGATAAAAAAAATCTACCATGTGTGACCATAGTAGACTCTTTTTATTTAATTCCGTATTTCTTATTGAATTTATCAACACGTCCATCAGCACTTGCAAATCTTTGTTTACCAGTATAGAATGGATGACAATTAGAACATGTATCAACACGAATTTCGCTTAATACTGAACCAGTTTCAAATTCATTTCCACAAGATGTACAAACAGCTTTTACTTTTTTATAATCTGGATGAATTCCTTTTTTCATGATATCTTCTCCTTCCGCCTTGAAATATTTGCTACTTCAAAGTAAGTTGCTCAATTATAATAGCATTTCTTATTGTTAAATTCAACACTTTTTTATCTTTTTATTCATCAATCTCATAACGAGAAATATGCGCCCCTAATGTAATCAACTTATGATCAATATTATCATATCCTCTATCAATATGATAAACGTTTGTAATCTCAGTAACTCCATCAGCAATTAACCCTGCAACAACCAATGCAGCTCCACATCTTAAATCAGTTGCTTCAACTCTTGTACCATGTAATGGTGTCCCTCCATGGATTGTACTAGATGCTTCTCCAACTTCAATATGAGCACCCATTTTATTAAGTTCTGCACAATGTTTAAATCTCTCAATATAAATTGTTTCTTTGACATGTGAATCACATTCAGCTTGTGTTAATAATGTTGTAAGGGGTTGTTGTAAATCAGTTGCAAAGCCAGGATAAGTTTGAGTCTTAATATCCACGCAATTCAATCCTTCTCGTTTTCCATATACAACAATACTATCTCCTACAACTTCCATAACAATACCCATTTCTTTTAACTTAGAAATTAAAGCCTCTAAATGTTGAGGAATAATATTTTGAATAACAACTTTATCTCCAGCTGCTGCTGCAATAATTAAGAAAGTCCCTGCTTCAATACGATCAGGAATAATTTCATGGAATGTTCCATGTAACACATCTACACCTTCAATCGTAATCGTATCAGTTCCAACCCCTCTTATTTTAGCACCCATCTTAGTAAGCAAGTTTGCTACATCAATAATCTCAGGTTCTTTTGCTGCATTTTCAATAATCGTTTTACCCTTAGCTTTAACAGCTGCCAACATAATATTGATAGTTGCTCCTACTGAAGCAAAATCTAAATAAATAGAACTTCCTATTAATTCTTCTGCTTCTAATAAATAAGTATCTTCTTCATAAGTTATTTTTGCTCCTAAAGCTTCAAATCCTTTTAAATGAAGATCAATAGGACGTGGTCCTAAATAACAACCTCCAGGCATTTTAATCTTAACTCGTTTGTATTTTCCTAATAAAGCACCCATAAAGTAATAAGATGCTCTTAATTTATTAACTGCATCACTTATAAGTGGAATATCTTCCATAGTTGTTGTATCTATCGTAATATTCTCACCATTTACATTTACATTACATTTTAATTCTCTAAGTAGAATAGCTAATGCTTCTACATCAGATATTTCGGGCACACCAAAAATCTCAACAGGACCATCAGCCAAAACTGCTGCTGGAATCAATGCTACAGTTGCATTTTTTGCCCCACTGATTCTTACTGTACCACTTAATTTATATCCACCTTCAATCGCAATTACTTCTGCCATTAACCTCTTTCCTCTCTTTTACATTATATAGAAATGTATAAGTATTTATACATCTTAATTCACTCACATAGATTATACACAGTAATATTAAAAATATCAAAGAAAATCAGTATTATTTAAAAAAGTATCTTGATACTTTATTCAATAGTGCTATACTAATAACATGATGGTCCGTTGGTGAAGTGGTTAACACACTAGGTTCTCATCCTAGGATTCAGGGGTTCAAGCCCCCTACGGACTACCATTATAAAATACTATGCTCAGATTACTTAGCATGATAAGGTGTTTCAAAAAAATATATTACAAGTAGATATATATAACGCAATGTGTTGAGAATATATTTTGAAAACATTAGCAAAGTGAATAAAATCATTATATTAACATAGACTATATTATAGCGGTAGTAGTACTCTACGTGAGCCTATTTGCGCAAAAATCTCTCTACCCTAGGATGGAGAGTTTTTTGTTTAAAAAAATTGACAACACTAAAAAAATCATATACAATATGTATACAAACAGCGGTAGTAGTACTCTACGTGAGCCTATTTGCGCAAATACCTCTTCGTCCATGATGAAGAGGTATTTGTTTTATAGAAAGGTGGAAATACAATCAAAATGAAACCGTTTAAAACAATTGAAGAACAATTTGAACTTTTGAAAAGCAGAGGTATAATTTTTACAGATGAAGAAAAAGCCAAACGTTACTTACTAAACAATAACTATTATAATATTATTAATTGCTATGCTAAATTTTTTATGAATGATAAAGATATTTTTATGGAAAATACTACTTTTGATGAAATAACCCAACTTCATTTTTTCGACAAAGAATTAAAGAGTGTTCTATTTAAGTATATAATCGAGGCTGAAAAACATTTAAAATCGATAATTGCTTATAGATTTTCCGAAACTTACCGAAACATTGATTACGCCTATTTAATTGCAACGAGCTATAATTCTGATGATATTTTACAAGTCACTTCGCTTATTTCATCAATTTCAAGTATCATAAATTGGCAAGCTAAAGATAAGAATGATAACCCTATAAAACATTATATTAATCATCATAGTATTGTCCCTTTTTGGATTGTATCTAATTATATGAATTTTGGACAAATGATTAAGTTTTATAAACATCTTAAAACTCCTTTGCAAAATAAAATTGCAAAAGATTTCTCAGTTTTTCTAAATGAGAACTTAAATACTACAAAAGTTAAATTGACCCCTTCACAACTTATATCTTTTTTAGACAATACTGTTGAAGTCAGAAACATTGTTGCTCACAATAATAGAGTTCTTGGATTCAAGTGTCGCAATAACACAATCTACTTAAACTCATTACATAGTCAGTATATAGCAAATCCTAACAATCAAAGACAAGATGTATTTAATGTTTTTTTGATAATGCAATGCTTACTTTCTAAAAATCAATTTATCCAGTTACATAATACAATACATAAAAGGATTAAAAACCTTAACAGTCATATAAACGAAACATCATTTAACAATGTTTTAAATTCTCTTGGATTCACCTTAACTTGGATAAAAGAGGGGAAATTGCAACAACAATAGTTATGCCTTTATGTAAACAAAAAAAAAGAAAGTAAACCTTTCTTAGAATGGCTGGGGAACTTGGATTCGAACCAAGGAAATGTCAGATTCAGAGTCTGATGCCTTACCGCTTGGCTATACCCCAATATACTATAATTATAAACACTTTAAAAATCATTGTAAAGGAGAATACAGAGAATGATGAGAACAAGATTTGCACCTAGTCCTACTGGATATATGCATATAGGTAACTTAAGAACTGCGTTATATTGTTATTTAATCGCAAAACATGATGGTGGAGAATTTATATTAAGGATTGAAGATACTGATCAACAAAGAGAAGTTGATGGAGCTATCGAACTTATTTATCAAGTCTTAGAAGAAACAGGTTTACACTATGATGAAGGTCCTAACAAAGATGGTGGAGTTGGTCCTTATATTCAATCTCAAAGATTAGATATATATCATCAATATGCTAAAGAACTAATTGAAAAAGGTGGAGCTCACTATTGTTTTTGTGAAGGAGATATTGAAGGTGAAGATCCTTGTCTTCATTTCACTAAAGAACAAATCGAAGACAAAATCAATCAAGGACATCATTATGTGGTAAGACAAACAATTCCTCAAAATGGAACAACTTCATTTGATGATGAGGTTTATGGACACATTGAAGTTGATAACCAAACATTGAATGAAGGTATCCTCATTAAGAGTGATGGTTATCCAACATATAATTTTGCAAATGTTATAGATGATCACTTAATGAATATTACTCATGTCGTAAGAGGAAATGAGTATCTATCAAGTACTCCAAAATATAATTTAATCTACAATGCATTTGATTGGGAAATTCCTACATATATCCATTTACCACCTGTTAATAAAGATGAAACACATAAATTAAGTAAAAGAAATGGTGATGCTTCTTATCAAGATTTAAAGAAGCAAGGTTATTTAAAAGATGCGATTGTCAATTATATTGCATTACTTGGTTGGTCACCAGAAGCTGAAGAAATTCTTTCTTTAAATGATTTAATTAAACAATTCAATATTCAACATATTTCTAAATCACCTGCTATCTTTGATATAGATAAATTAAAATGGATGAATGGAATGTATTTAAGAAATCTATCTTTAGAAGATTTCCATACATTGGTTTTACCATATTATAAGCATATTACAAGAGATGTTGATTTATTAGAATTATCTCATGTTTTACAACCACGTTTAGAAAAGCTTTCTGATATTGAGGAATTAACTGATTTCATTAATGAAGTTCATCCATTTAATAGTGACATTTATACACATAAGAAGATGAAAACAAATCCAGAGAACTCTTTAGAAGCTTTATTACTTGTTCAAGAAAGATTAACAGACTTCAATGATTTTATTAATGATGAAAAAATGACTGAATTCTTTGTTGAACTAGCTAAAGAAAAAGAATTAAAGAACGGACGCATTATGTGGCCTGTAAGAGTTGCTTTAACAAACAAGGCGTTTACTCCTGGAGGAGCTGTAGAAATCGCTCATATCTTAGGAAAAGAAGAAACAATGAAAAGAATTCAACAAGCTATAAAAGAATTAAGTAACATATAATAGTTAAAGCACTTATAGTGCTTTTTCTTTTTATAAAAAAGCAATCTATCTTATAAAAAACAGATCACATTCTCATATCAATATCCAATCGTATACTCCATAAGCTTATCACTAATACCTTGACTTTACATTATGAAGTTTTAAGAGACAGAAGAAAATGAAATACAAACAATATGAAAGATAAAATAACTTAGAAGTATGAGATGTTTCATTTGCTAATATAGTGGTTTTTAAATAATAAGGTTAGAAAATATTTTTAATACAACAACAATAGAATGTTAATGTTTTTCTTTATTAGAACTAATTTCACTATCTATATAAGTTCTAAAGTAATATTTTAGAGTATGACTTCTTATATTAAAATTAATACAAACTTAACATGGGACTGATAGTTCATACTATTTTTTTATATTAAACTTTTCTTCTAAAAGGAGGAATTTCAAAATGAATAGAAAAAGATCAATCAAAATAGATGTTCCAAGTATTGTGTGTTGAAATGAAGAAAACCATTTTAGTTGTATTAGCTGTATTATTAAGCATAGTTCTTATACTACTTCCAAGGTTTTATAAAACCAATCTCGTTAATATTAACAATCAAGATTCTATAATTAATAATATATTAGAACGAAAAGGATATGACTCTATTGAAGTTGTGAAAGCAAAAAAGTATTATGATTATTATGCAGTCATATATAATCCAAATCCAAAATTGGATAATTCTAAAGAAAACTTAGAACTAATGATTTATAAGAAAACTCAATCTTTTTCATCAAACAATTATGAATATTATGGAGGGGCTTCTTCGACTAGGAATTTCAATACATTTAATATTAATGAAGAAGGTAATAAAACTACTATTATTGTGTATGGAGATAATCGATCAAAAAATGCATACTCATATAGTATAACAAACTCAGAAATTACTTATAAGAAAAATATTAAAGGAGATTTAATTCTAGATATCTATATCATACTCGATTCAGATAATTGTTCTTCTGTTAATGAGTTATATGATATAAACGGGAAAGTTATAGAGATATTTTAATGAGAACATTATAATCATTTAATTGCGATTAGTATATTTGAATATATGGAATTTATTATATTATTTTCAGCATTTCTAATCATTCCACTTTTCTTCTCTTATATATAGAAATATTATACTGTCACTATAAAACAATAACAATTTATTGTTTTATAAAATCGTCTCGTTTTCAAATAGATTCAATTGTGTATAACCACACTTATCTTCAAACTGATTTAAATAATCAAATATTTGTTTATTATTATGAATAATCCCATTTTCATCACATTTCTTATAAAAAAACTTCATTAATTCATTATTCTTAGGACTATTTAAAATATATTGATTTCCATATGTTTTCATATATCTTTCTTTCATATTTGGAAGAGATAATTCAAGTTGTTTATAAAAATACTCTCTATTCCCTTCACGAAGTGTTACTCCCATACCAAAACAAATAATTCCATAGACCTTTGCTTCAATACAATAATCTAAAATACTAGATATATTTTCTATAGTATCATTGATAAATGGTAAAATAGGACTTAACCAAACAACTGTAGGTATACCTAAATCACGTAATTTTATTAGTACATCGAATCGTTCTTTTGTTGTACAAACATGAGGTTCGATTTTTTTACATAGACTTTCATCATAAGTTGTTAGTGTCATTTGAACAACACACTTTGTTTTCTTATTAATTTTTTCTAGTAAATCAAGATCTCTTAATATTAAATTTGATTTTGTTATTAAGGTAAAACCAAAACCGTTTTGATAAGCCAATAATAATGATTTTCGCACATTTTCGATTTTTAATTCTATAGGAATATAAGGATCTGTCATAGAACCACACCCTATCATACATTTCTTACGTTTATGTTTAAGCGTATATTCCAATAATTCAATAGCATTTTCTTTAATCTCTATATCTTCAAAATCATGTTCCATATGATAACAACTACTCCTTGAATCACAATATATACAACCATGACTACAACCTCGATATAAGTTCATTCCGTTTTTAGATGATAAAATTCCTTTTGCTTTTACATAATGCACAATTTCACTCCTTATCCTTGGTGTATACATTATAACAATAATAACATGACACCTAGTGACAAGTTATAAAACAAAACCTAAAAATACATACTAAATAGATAAAAAAATAATAAAGTTGCGGAATAGTTGGTAGACTTATGTACTTGATTTGTTATACTGATATTCAAAAGAAGGAGTGATATAAAATGACAATTGGAGAAAAGATTAAAGTATTAAGAACATCAAGCCAACTCTCACAAGAAAGTCTCGCAACATTATTAGATGTGAGTCGTCAATCAGTGAGCAAATGGGAACAAGGGATATCAAATCCAAGTTCAGATAATCTAATGCGGTTAGCAGAAATATTTAAAGTATCAGTACAAGATTTAATGAATGATGAATTACAAATGAAAAATTTTAACAGAGGTCATCATTATTTTAGTGAAGTTTTAAAACGAAAGAGTATTTACTTACCAATTTGCATACTGTTAGCATTATTTATAATAACTTTTGTCATATCTGTATATCTAGAATTTATTCATTATGATAGAAGCATAATTTTCATCTTGATAACAATGTCAGGAACATTTGCTTTTATTGCCTATTTAGCATTTTTATCAACCATTTTACAATATGTATACAAAGATTGTAAATTGAGAGGAATAAAACCATTTTTATATGTGCTTATTTCAATAACAATTCTTGGCTTTGTCATCTATCTCTTACGACGTGATGAAATCACCAAAGATGATGGAGCTTAAAACATTATGATAAACTCAAAAAAAATAACAAAGCGATTAAGTCTATTAACAATCTGTTTCATTATTTTCTCTATCTTTACTACCATAACAAATACACTCATATTATGGTTTCTCTTGGTTTTTACTTTATCAATCATATTTATAAATAAACATAAAAATAATCTAGATAAAAAAGACATATTAATTGGTTTTATACTAAGCCTCATTGTCATGATTTCCAATGCATTTATAGGAATCATTGTATGTCCTACTTACTTAGCAGCAGTTTCTATTTTAAAAGGAAACAATAAAGAAATTGCTTTTTATAACCATTCTCGTAAGAAAGAACTTTTTTGGACATTCATATGTATATTCATATGTGGTAGTTTTCTAGCTTGTTTAAACTTAGCATTATCATTAGGATCTTACCAACTTGATTTATCCTTTCAACCAATGTTTATATTCCACGCTCTAAGAGCTGGTATATTTGAAGAGATTATTTTTAGAATGTTTCTATTTGCTTTATGTATAGAAATAACTGGGAATCTTCCCTATAATAAATCCCAAGAAATGCTATGTTATCTGTTAATGATTTTACCGCATGTATTACTTCATTTCAGTAACACAATAGACATTGTAAGTATTATTATTTTAGCGATATTTTTTGGTTTACCATTTTGTTTGATGCAAAGAAAAATCAACTTACTTTCTGCAATTGGTGCTCATAGTATGGTTGATTTCATTCGTTTTATAATGCTTGGTATATAATATCAAAAGCCATAACATATGATTATGGCTTTTATTTAAGAATGATATGAACTCATTTCTTGTATATAGTTATACATTGCATCAAGACAGCTCTCTTGAATTAAGATATCTATATTTTTTGATTTACTTAAAAAAGTTGATAAACTGTCTAGCATTCTCTCGCTATCATTCCCTATCTTAAGTAATAAAACAATCTTAACAAACTTATTTTTCCATATTACTTGTTTAGGTAAAGAATATATTGATAGAGAACTTTTATCTTTATTTGCTTTCACATAATGAATAGCAATTTGATTGCTTAACTCAAATCCATTTAAGGGAGATAAATGATAAAAATCATCATAAGATATTGACTCTCTTTGATAAATCCTTTCTAATATTTGTTCAGAAGAATCACCATCAATATCCACAATATCATCTTTCTTTATATAATCAATTAATAAATTTTGATTATGATTATCCAATTGTCTTTTTAATAAATCCAAATTTTTATTTGAGATAATTGGATTAATTTTGATAATAGGAATTTGTAATTCTTGATAAATAGGTACAGTTGTAATCAAAAAATCATATTTCGATAAATCATAACTCTTAATCTCACTTACTGAAATCGTGTTTTCAATCACCAATTTATCTTTATATTTACGTAATATTGAAAAACTTAGTAACTCACTTGTTGCAACGCTAAAATCATTAACAAGAAGAACACGTTTTTTTAGATGTGTACGTTTTTTTCTTTCTATTGCATATTGAAAATGAATAGCAATATAACCAATTTCGTCTTCAATATTAATATAATCTGTATAATTACCTATAACTTTCCATGCTTCCAAACTCATCAAATAAGCATATGTATATTTTTCTTTAATAGCATAAATTAAAGGATTTCTTAAATAAGTATTAAACTTTAATCTGTTTTCCATTGGATTAATATGAATTCCAATTGCTTTTCTTAAATACATATCATCTTTAAAATCAATATTAAAAACATCATCAATACGATTTAACATCTGTAAAACAATATCATCTATTTCTTTTTTTAATTGGTTATTAATACAACTTTCAATAGCACTTGTTGAATTGCTTTTCTTCCCTAAAATATGAATTGTTAAATAATCAATTTCTTCACGTGAAAACTCTATATGAAAATAATGATGAATAACTCTAGCAACATCCTTAGCAACTAAATATTCATATTCATTTTCTATTTGTTTTTGTTCCTGTGAAGTAAACTCTATAAAACATTGATCTAATATCCGATTCATTTGAACTTGTATGTGAATAATAAAATTATGAAAAACTCTTTCTGGCATACTGATGCCATCTTCATATATAACTTCTTTTAATTTGTTAATAAAGTCATCATTCTTACCTATTTCTGTTAGAAGTGTTTCAGGCTTATGATAAAGATATTCAGACATACATTGACGATAATGAAATTCATTACCTACAATTTTCAATCCTTTTCCTGTCTTTTGAATGATTTGTAAACCAAATCTTTCAAGACACTCTCTAATATACTTTAAACTTCTACTAACTGAAGTACGATCAATAAATAACATTTCGGATATATCATCAATCTTAATAAAATCTTTTTCTTTTAACATTAACCCTAATATATAATAAGCTCTTTCTAATGGAGTTGAGGGAATAAAGGCATCCCACTCACCATTAAAGGTTCTTTTAAAATATTCAAGTTTCTTTTCATCTTTGATAATCAAATGATATCCTTGAGCTGGTTGGGATTGAATAAATGCAAATTCTTCAATAACTTGATTAAGTGCTTTGATTTCATTTCTGACTGTTTTCGTACTTAAATGAATAAGTGCTGATAATTTTTGACTTGTTAAAAATTGTTTTGTTTCTAAAAACACTAATAAAATACGTTGTTGTCTTTTTGTAATATTATCCATAAATCCTCCCATCTTAAGAAATTATCTACTTATATTATAGAATAATATATAATAATTTGATATATCAATTTTTATATACACAAAAACCAGTTCAATTGAACTGATTTATTGAATCCTTGTTCCAACAGTAGTTGCAAAGTCTCCATAAACAGGTTTTGAAGAATTGACACCATTGATTTCAGGAAAATATGTACACATAATTTGAAATGGAATAACCGCATTTAACCATGAAGCAATTGTTGGATAATCGCCTATATGAATAATATTTTCATCATCATTGTCAATTGTAGATATAACCAAACAATTTTCAGTTTTACTTTTTGAAAAATTTATAAAGTTATTCATTAATTCATGACCAATACCATTCATATCAATTAAAATTAAATATGATTGAGGAACAATTGTACGATGTGGTCCATGCATAAATTCCTCCATTTCAAAGTTCATAACAGGTATTTGCATAGTTTCTAAAACTTTAAGTGCACCTTCTCTAGCAGTTGGATGATTCACACCAAATCCTACTATACTTAATGCTTGTGCTTTAGCCCAATGATTATGTTTTTGACACCATGATTTTGCATTTTCAATATTTGAAGGGAGTTCTAATATACTTTGACGATATTCTAAAATTGTTTGATCATGATTTTTTACTTGAAGCATTTTCATAAGCAAGATATGTAAAGTAAGGACAGTTGCTGTAAAACCTTTTGTTTTAGGACCAACTGGTTCATCCCCACATAACATATTGATATGAAGCTTTGCAGATGTAGCAATTGGACTATCATCATAAGCTGTTATAGCAAGTGTTGGAATATGATTATCTTTAGCTAATTGTAAACATTCTAATGTTCCTATACTCTTACCTGTTTGTGATAAAACAATAAGAACTTTATCTTGGGGATTGTTCTGTAATAATGTCGAGTAATTTCTTAATTGAAATGGTGATTCAACAGTTACTCTCTTTGAAGTCTCTTTTTCTAATAAGGCTTTCACAATCAAAGCAGCATTTAATGATGAGCCAGAAGCCGTAATCACGACTTCTTGCTTATCTAAATATTCATTTGTTAATAAAGAGATAGTTTTTTTCTCCTGAATCAAAATATTTGTTAATACATCACTTTGTTCATGGATATAATCCCACATCTTATTTTCCATTTTTATAAAATTGTGGAAGATAATCTTTATGTGCTTCCAACATCTCCTCTAATAATGGTTTAGCAATATCATAGTCACGAACTAATGGATGAGCAACTAAAGCTTCTAAAGCAATATCTTTATTTCCAGTTACTGCCGCTTCAACTGCTAAAGATTCATAATTCTTTACAGCACTTATTAAACCAACTACTGATTTAGGATAATTAGCAATTGATAAAGGCTTCATACCATTCTTACTAACATAACATGCTGTTTCGATAACTGCATCATCATCTAAGAAACGAACTGTTCCATTATTAGCGACATTAATAACCATCCATTTACCAGTATCATTATAAATGGCATCCATAACTCCAATAGCGACTTTAGAATATCCGCCACCACCACGTTTAGCTAATGTTTTAGGTTTTTCGAAGTTTGTTTCATCAGCATATTCTCTAAAGATTTGTTTTTCTAATTCAAGAATTGCTTCACCTCTTGTTTTATCTTGTTCTTTTAATTGTTGTACTCTTTCTTTGGTATGGAAATAGTATTGGGTATATTGACTAGGGATCAAGTGCATTGTTTCCATCCAATCTTGAGATACAGTTGTACATTTCTTAATGATTTGACTGAATTGTTCATCAGTAATTGACTTTCCATCAATTGTCATATTATAACTAAAGTTCATATGATTTAATCCTAAATAATCATAATATATTTTTTCTTCTGGAATATCTAAAGCTTCAGCTGCCCACCATCTTGGACGCATACCACCTGCACATAATCCAGCAACTTTGACATGACATACTTTACTTAATGCTTCTGTTACTAAACCTGTTGGATTAGAGTAATTAATAATCCAAGCATCAGGACAATATTTTTCTACATCTTTAGCAATGTCAATCATAACTGGAATTGTTCTAAAAGCATTAAACATGCCTCCAACTCCTGTTGTTTCTTGTCCAATCAAACCATATTTTAATGGGATTTTCTCATCATTAATTCTGGCTTTATTTCCACCTACTCTAATTTGTATAGAAATGAAATCTGCTCCTGTAAAAGCTTCTTCTCTAGAAGTTGTACTCCATACTTTCACATCATAATCTAAATGTTGAATATATCTTTTTACAAAACCATCCATAATAGATAATCTATCTTCATTAATATCTAACAATACAATTTCTTTCACTGGTAAAGTATCTCTATGTAATGATAATCCTTCAATAAGTTCTGGAGTATATGAACTCCCAGCGCCTACAATCGCTATTTTTAATTTTTCATGCATCTTCAAATACCTCTTTTCAATTTTATGCTTCTACTTCTTCTTTAGACAAACGTTGTCTTTCCATTGCTTTAAAGAATGGATAATAAATACATCCAGCAATAAGCAATGATATAATTCCCCAAACAACAGCTGGAATATTTCCTCCCGTTACTAAATAATGTGAGAAGATTGGTGGAATCGTCCATGGAATATTAGCAACTGGCCTACCAATAATATTAAACATCATGAGCAAATAGGTTCCCGCTGATAATGTGAGTGTAGTCAATGTATAAGGAATCATCATATATGGATTCATTACAAGTGGTACACCAAAGACAACAGGTTCATTGATTTCAAATACACTTGCAGGGAAACAAAGTTTTCCTAAAGTACTAAATCCTTTTTCCTTTGAACGCATCATCATAAGGACTAATGGAAGCGTTGCTCCACCACCACCTAAGAAGACAAACATTGTAAATCCACTAGCAGTAATAAATGGAATTGGATCTCCTGCTGCAAATGCTGCTGCATTCGCACCAAACATTGTTAAGAAGAATGGATCTGCAACTGCCAATACCGCACCACCATGAATACCAACACTCCATAACATAGAACGAATAAACATAAATACTAAGAAACCTGGTAAAGTATTTAAGGCAAATACAAATGGTGAGAACATATCCATTAATATTTGATTAACATCTAAAGCAAAGACAACTCTAACTAACCAAACAATTGTTAAAATTGCTAAAGCAGGGATTAAAGACATAAATGATTTAGAAACTAATGGTGGAACTGTATCTGGAAATCTAATAACAAGATTTCTTTTCTGAAAGAAATGCATAACCATTCCAGTAGTTAGGGCTACAAGAATCGCAGTAAACAAACCTTTTGTTCCAAACAAAGCTGTATTAATTGCATATTCCTTATCTAATGTTATTAATAAGAATGCAGCAACTGATACAATTGCAGTAATAAGTGAATCAATTCTAATATCTGTGTATCCTTCAGCAAAGTAATACGCAACACTCGCCGCACCAACCAATGCAACAATTCCAATTGTTACACTATTAACAGTTGTTATCATAGCAGCATAAGGTTCAAAAAATGATTTTACAGCATCAATTGGGATATTAGGAATTAACAGGAAGATACTTCCTATAATTGTTAATGGCACAGTAACCATCATCCCATTTTTAACAGCAGATAAGTGATGTTGTGCCGCCATCTTATTTAAAGGTGGAGCCAACTTTTCTTCAACAAAGTTCAAAATTTTATTCATAACAAATTCCTCTCCTTTTTTCTTTTTATGAGCGCTCTATCTTTGTACACCTTTATCATACTATGACTTTGTTTTTATATGAATAGTTTAATTTACTCTTTCATAGTGGTAATTTTTGCATATTCATCATATATCGACAAAATAGTAGCCCTCAATAAGGACTACTATTTTAACAATTCATTAATTATGTTTTTTCTTTTTCATTAATATGTATGCAGCTCCAGCTAATGTTACCATTGTTACATAAATCATGATTTGATTATCATCACTTGTTTTAGGTACCTCTACTTTTCCATTCTCTGATACACCTTCATCATTAATGTCGTCATATGAAACAATTGCATATGTAGACATGTGTGAGAAATCAGCAACGATATTGTCATCATCTCTCACAGATTTTAATTTAACAACATTACCTTGCTCATCAATATAGATAATTCCAAGATTTTTACCTTTAAATGCTCTATCAATTTTAATAAAGACTTTAACAGTTCCATCGAAGTTATACTTCACATTATTTAATAACAAATCTAAATCAATAACCTTTTCTAATGTGGCTGTTTTCAAAAAGTCTGGATTCATCTTATTAATCTTCTTCATAATTTCATTGACTTCACTTTGATTAAATACCTTTGTTGATAATTTTATATCTTTAGGTAGTTGACCAACGACAACTATGCCATCTTTTGAGTTACTTACAACTTTATCCTTTTCAGTAGGAACAGTTGTCTCAATTTCAATACCCGGCAACTTCACTAAAGCATCAATTGCTGCTTTTAAATCACTATAAGCTTGTACAACCTGAGCATTAGTAACATTTGCATCATCAATAATTGCTTGTGCTTTATCTTTTGCATCTACAACTAATTGATATGAATCAGCAGTATATTTAGTTTTATCCATTTGATTCACTTGACTCACTAAAGTAATGAGATTTGCCTTATCTGCTTTCTTTGCCAAACCAGATTTTGCATCATTCACTTTTTGCATTGCATCAGTAATATCTTTTAAAGATGCTTCATCGTTTTGGTAAACCTTAATTGCATCTTCTAAAGCATTTTTTAATACACTCACACTATTAGGTGTATAAGTACTTAAATCTATATTTACATTTTGATCATATAATGCTTTTAATTGAGTTCTAATGCTTAACCCATAGACTTCAAATTCCCATAGTGAATAACCAAAATCACCCGCCGGAACAATACCTTGCATTCTTACATACTTAGCTCGTGCTTTATCTTTGTAATAGAATTGTTTAACTCCAGCCATTCCGGTTTTTACATCAGAAATATCATTCCAATTTTCACCATCAATTGAGACTTGTAATTTATATTCTTTTGCATAAGCGCCTTCCCAATTGAGAACTATTTTTGATACATCATAGTAATCACCCAAATTAACTTGAACCCATTCATCATTTGACTTTCTTTGTGAAACCCATCTAGACTGATATGATTGACCTTTATCTTCAATACTTTCATCAAAAGCATACTTCGATTCATGGGTAAATCCTTTTCCATTATCATATTCTGTACTTGCAGAAGAAGTTTTAAATGCAGCGATATTAATATCTTCTATTTTCTCACTTAATTTTCCATACACTGCAAAATCTTTAACTTCTAATATTCTATTTGTATCATCCAACACACTTATACGCACATAGCGTGTATCAACTTCATCAAATGTAACAAACGCTGGTAAAAGAACATCATCCACTGTAATTTCTTTGATAATCTTCCATTCTTCACCAGTCATAGAAGTTTCAATTGCATACTTATTAACACCATTTGCTACAAAATTAATTTTAGCAGCCGATACTGTATAAACATCTTTTAAAAATACATTTAACCATGGATTCACTTCACTCAATGATTTATATCCTGACGTTTTATTACTATCCACAGCTTTCGAAGGAATTGACTGCTTGTCAATTGTGCTTGCTGCAGTTGGTTGCATCGCTGCAATATTAACATTCCCTGCTTCTCCAGCATAATCTTTACCATATACTTCAAACTCCCATAAAGAATAACCATATTGTGAAGCGCATTCAATACCTTGCATTTTTATAAATCTTGCTGGGACACTTTTTTCAAGTTGAAGATCTAATATTCCACCTTCTCCATTATTCTCAGCATAGACTTCTGTATACTCTTTTCCATCTCTTGAAGCAAGTATCTTATACTTTGATGCGCCTTTTCCTTCCCAATAAAGTTTTACACGATTAACATCATACAAATCACCTAAATCAACTTGAATATATTCATCATTTGAATTTCTTTGAGATACCCATCTTGATTGATCATCTCCACCATTGTTTTTTAAGCTTCCATCAAATGCTAATGATGATTTTGTATATGTATTATACTCACTTGAAGCTTGACTTGTTTTCTTTAATGCTAAATTCACTGACTCATCAAGTTCAATTAAATCACCATGAATAATAATTTCATTAATCTTAAAATCAGTACTATTTGAATCTTTTAATTTCAATCTTACATATCTGGCTTTTGCATTATTAAATTTACTAAAGCTTTGATTTCCACCTGTTCCAATATCATCTACAGTCTTTACAGATGTCCAATTCTTAGCATCTTTAGATACCTCAATATTAAATGATGTCGCATAAGTATCTCCCCATTTAATTGTCATATCTTTGATATCATAGATATCTTTTAATTCAAGATATATCCATTCATTTTCATTTGTATCAGATTTCCAATAAGTTGTTTCATTTCCATCTGTGACTTTATTAGCAGTACCAGTTGAACTACTAGCAAAAGCATTTTGTAAATAACTTATTTCAATAGGGGGTTCTATTGCTTCTTCACCATAAACATCTATTTCAAAAATACTAATACCCCATTTTAATGTTTTGGTTGCTGTTGAATGTACCTTTATATATCTACCATAAGCATTAGTTAATTCTATTGAATCATTTAATGATTGATTTGGTACAAGATTTCCTTTTACTTTTTGCCAACGTTTTGCATCTTGAGATACCCATATTTCATAGTTTGATGAACATGCCGTTTCCCACTTAATAGACACATTACTCATTTTTGAATATTTTTCTAAATCAATAATAACCCACTCATCATTTGAATTTGTTTTTGATTTCCATCTTGTAGACATATTACCATCTGTCATATGTTTTATTGGTCCTACTTTAGAATCTTCTGTTATATTTTCTGAACTTGCTGTTACTGGTTGATTTCTAGATAAGTTTTGATACTTTTCAAATTCTATTTCTTTAATTTGATAATTTGCATTGTTACTTCCCAACATATCTACTTTAACATACTGATAGATACCATTTAATTCAATAACAGATTCTCCACCTGTACCATCTGTAATTGATTTTACTTTTGAATAGTTTACTCCATCTTTTGAAACATAAACATCATACTTAGTCGCATAGTTATTACCCCATGTAATCTTTACATTTTTAACCAAGGCATTACTATCTACATATGTAGATAACCATTCATTTCCATTTGTTTGACTTTCCCAATAAGAATTTTTATTCCCATCTACAACATTCGTAGGTGCATGACCTTCTGTATAACTACTTGCTTTATTTTTAAAACTTTCTCCTTCATTTACTGTTATTGATTGACCAGCATAAGGAGTTCCTTTTGTCACAAGTTGTGTTTTAGTTGTTTGACCATTGTATGAAAGGTTGATATCCATTTCTTTACCAGCATCTTGATCTCTTACAGCCACTGTAATAACTCTTGTTTGTCCAGATTCATCAATAATTAAACTACATGGTTCATTAACTGATACTTTATATCCAGGTTTATATTCCAATTCACCTGCGCTATAGAAATTAATTTGTGTTTGCTTTAAACCATCATGTCTCACAGCTTGTACATCTTTGTTGTTTGCGACAACAGCAATTGGAATATTCTTTGAATATTGTTCAACTTGTGAAGATGTTTTTCCTGGTACAACAACATATGAATAAGAAGCATCTGTTGGTTTCACCCCATGATCAATCCATGCAGTAAAGACTGATGGTGCTGCTTTTTTCATATCATCTGGCCATAAACTAGGAACATCTTTTTGTAAAGTATTTGATACATTGACTTCTGTATCATTCAAGAATACATAACCAATATCATCATTATAGATTGTCTTAGCAGTATACTTTGTTCCTGTTGTATCTCCAACTGCTTGTCCATTAACTTTCACTTCACTTGCTTTACTTTGATTTAAAGTTGTATGAATAGCTGTTCCATTTGTTGATTTAATATTTGTTCCTAAAGCAACAAATTCATCATCAAAGAAGAAATAACCTTTTTGACCTTGAGTACTCATCTTATCAAACTTATAAGCTGTTGCCCCATAGTTACCATTTGTCACACCAATATTAAATAATTCACCATTTTCCATAGTATATCTACCACTTAATGCATTAGGTGCAGTTGTTCCAGGAGTGTGTTTCCAGTTAAAAACTGGATATACTGGTGTATATTCATCACCATCTACAGCAATCGTTGAAGCTGCTGCAGAAGTCCAATAGATTAATTGACCTTTATTGTTCCCATTTGGCCAACTTCCTCGCCATTCTCCACCTTTTAATTCACTTGAATCCATTTTAATATTAACACCATAATTTTTTCTCATATGAGAAGCATATCCTGAACGCCACATATAGTAGTTTCCATCTCTACCATTGTCTTTTGTATTACCTAAAATGTTATCTAAAACTTTTTGGTAATCAGCAGCATGTGTACTATCTACAGCTTTCATACGTTTTAAAGGTTCAATATATTCTTCAGCATAATTCTTATAATCCACACTATACTTATAAGGACGATATCCCAAATAAAGTTCTTGAAGATCTCCTCGAATCGTCCATCTTGTTCCCTCTAACATATAATCAGCCATTCTATCAACAACTTCTTGGCTAATTGAAAATTCTGTATCCCTTAACATATAAATCCAAAAACTCATATCTCTAAACATAGACATTCCATATCCATTTGAATAGAATTGTTTACCATGCATATAAAAACTATTATCAACTTGTACTGCTTCCTTTGTATTGTCATCCTTTTGAATGGCTAAACAGTGATTCAAATAGTTTGTAATCATCTCTTTTAATTTTGTAGGATTATTTGTAATCAATGCATAATAGACATGATTTTGATCAAACCATAGATTATTTTGCCCTGTTCCTTCTTTAACAGGTGTTTTTTCTATTAACTTATCAGTAATAACTTTAAAACCTTCAGCACTAATTACACCTTCCATAAACAAACCAATTCTTGAAAAACGTAATTGAACACCAACCTCATTTTCCCACCAATTCAAAGAATAAGGTCCTCCTGGTTTGTCTGTACGACTTCCTTGTGTAACCCAATACTTTAATGCTTTATCAACGCCATCTTTTGCCTCATCCTTGTGATATAAAGCATTTCCTTCCTTATTATAAGCAATCGCAATAGCTTGTAATCTATCAATTGCTAAATAAGGTGACCAAGCACTCCCATTAGCTGCATTGTTATGAGCGTTATAATCAACATCGCCAAAAGACCCATCTTCCTTAATAAGAGCTAAATAATCACTTGCTTTACTCACATAACAAGTTTCTACTTTTGACCCATCATCAATTGTATCTAACTCTAAAAAGTAATCTTTTAATCTTTGTTTGATAATATTGATAGCATCCTGCCCAGTTGTAGCAGCATTCACTCTTACATTCTGAGTCGTAATCATACCAAACATCATTAATAAAGATAATGTTATTAAACTTATTCTTTTCACTAACCTCTTCATTTTCATTCCTTCCCCTTCCTTGTAATCGCTTACCTTACACTTTCATTTTCATCCACATACACTTGAATATCAACATTCATTTACTTGAATATATGAAAAAAAGAACTTTTTTTTAAAGTTCTTTATCTTAAAGATGTCCTTTCGACAATTTTCACACTTAGTAATAATGTCATAGGTGTATTATCATTTCTATGAATTCTATCAATTAAATTGGAAACAGCAACTTGTCCCATTAATTCTTTTTGTACTTGTACTGTTGTAATCTGTGGAATAGCCTTCTCACATAACGGTGTATCATCAAAACCAACAACTCCAATTTGATCAGGTATCTTATACCCCATTTGGGTTAATGCCAATATAACAGCAAAAGCATTTGAATCATTAGCACATAGAAGAACTTCCGGGAGTGGTTTACTAGTTAATATTTGAATAATCTCTTTAATATCATTAGCTAGTATATACTTTTCAATTCCTTTTAAAAATGAGTATTCATGAATATAATCATCAATATTATCTTTATCAACAACTTTATTCTGTAAAAGAGATTCTTTATATCCCATATATCTATCCTGAAAACTCAACGAATATTCTAAATCACCAAAAAATCCAATTTTTTTATAACCTTTTTCTAAAATATGATTACCTAACATATAACCACCTTGTCGATTATGTGTTAACACGCAATCACACGGTGTACATAATGAAGTGAAATCCACCAAAACAATAGGTATTCCTAATTTCTTTAAAGACATTAAATTCATATCTGAAATCTTACCTACAATCAATATCCCTGCTGCTTTTCTTTCTACAATACATTCAGGGATAATAAAATCATTATCCTCAAAATAATTAAGAATAGAGAAATATCCAAACAATTTTGCTTGTTCAACAATAGATTTCAAAACAATAGAATAAAAATGTCCTGTGTCAGCATAATAACTTTGCATAAGTACACATATATTCGTCTTAGAAAAAACCGATAAATATTGTCTTTTCTGATTGATATATCCCATTTCATCAGCAGTTTTTAATATTTCCAATCTCATCTCATCACTAACGCCTTGCTTTTCATTCAAAGCTATTGATACAGCATTAATAGAAACACCCAGTCTATCAGCAATATCTTTCATTCTTATTTTCACTTTTACACCTCCTTCATATTGATAAAAAAAGGGCATAGAAACTCTATCCCCCCTCTTATTTATTTATAATACTTCACCATTTGTTTCAATAACTTTCTTAAACCATTCAAAAGATTTCTTTTTCATTCTCTTCATATCTTTTAAATCTTTATTATCTCTATTCACATAGATAAAACCATAACGTTTCTTCATTTGAGCACGACTGCTTAAAATATCAACAGGTCCCCAAGATAAATAACCTCTACAATCAACACCTTCATCAATAGCTAACTTCATTTCTTCTATATGCTTTTTCATATAATCAATACGGTAATCATCAATAATCTCACCATCTTCATTAACTTGATCATCATAACCAAAACCATTTTCAACAATATAAATAGGCATTTCATATCTATCATATAATTGTCTTAATGTTATTCTTAAACCAATTGGATCAACAGTCCATCCAAATTCAGACATTTCTAAATAAGGATTCTTTTTAATCACAACATCATTTACATTTGTTAAACTTTCTTCACCAAAATGAGAAATAGTAGACATATAATAACTAATAGATAAAGAATCAGTTTTCCCTTTATTTAAAATTTCTAAATCACCATCTAATATTTCAGGCATTGTTCCTTCATTTCTCATATTTGCATAATAATAAGAATTATAATGTCCTCTAGCGAATACATCTAAGAATACATAAGCTTCAGCTTGAGCTTTCATACTTTCTAATGTATCTAATGGATGACATGTTTCAGGATAACTTTGTACAACTGTTGCCATCCCCATAACTTTACAACCTTTTTCATGAATATATTCATTGACTAAACTATGCGCAATTAATGTATTATGCATAATTTGATTATCAAATGTTTGAGCATTAAATCCTTCTGGACAGACTGCACCAAAGAACATTTTAGGACCTTTTTGTAAGATACCATTTTGTTCATTAAAGATAATCCATGTTTCAACTTTATCAGCATATCTATCAACAATCTTTTTACATAATTCTACAAAAATATCAACCACTTTACGAGAAGCAAAACCATTATATTTTTCATATAAATAAACAGGCATTTCAAAATGATAAAGCGTTGGAATTGGTTTCATTCCTTTTTCTAATAAAGCATCTATATACTTATCATAAAATTCAAACCCAGCTTCATTATAAGTATTTTCATCACTCATCATTCTTGCCCAGTCAATTGAAAAACGATAAGCATTAAATCCCATTTCTTTAAACAAATCAAAATCTTCTTGATAACGATGATAAGTATCTATACCATCTTTAAAATCAGAAAACTCACCAGTTGGTGTTAAATCACAAACTGCTGGTACTTTTCCACCTTCAGTATATCCACCTTCACTTTGATGAGCAGTAACAGCTCCACCCCATAAAAAGTCTTTTCTTAAAACCATCATTTATTTCCTCCTTAAATATTCTTTCTGTTTCCTATTTCATTATTACAGTACTTAACTTGATTTTCAATTGGTTTTTACTTGAAAAAATTTGTTTTTAACTTGAATGAGACGAATATCCTATTTTGACATCTTTATTATTTTTTTCCTTTGAAATTTAACTCCTCAAGTAATTATATATACTTTTCAAGTAATTGCTAGTTGTCTTTTCTTACTAGGAATATGATAATTTGAGAAAGGAGGATAATTTATGAAGAAAATTAAAAAGGTTTTAAAACAAAAAATAGACAAAAATTATAAAAAGATATTTTCTATTTTTTGTTCCCTTCTGCTTATTATTGGACTTATTCCAGTAAACAACATTTCAGCAGAAGAAAGTTCTTATTTACCTAAAACGAAGGAGGCAGAGAAGGTAATTGTCTTAGATTTATCTCATGACTTAAAAAATAAAGATGGGGAAGCTAAAGAAGCATATATGGCTATTACCTCTATTCAAGGTATTGTTAATCGTGAGAGTACAACGAAGATTTATTTAACACATACACCTCAAGAACATGATTGGAAGCCATTTGCTGCTGATGAATCATATCTTGAAAAAGGATTAATACCAGTTGAGAAGATATATCCATCTTTAGACTATGGTAAAAAATATCCAGTTCTTAGTTATTTATTAGATACATATAACAATGATATAAAAGGTTCTATTCAAGTCCCTCAACTTTCTGGGAAAATTATTGATGGGGCAATTATGGCTGGTGTTACAGCTGCTGGTGTAGAAGATTCTATATTGGTATCAAGTGGTATTGAGGAATATATCGAAAACGAAGGTTACTCATTTGAAGTAAAAGCAAATACAAGAGGATTTTCTAGTAATATCGATTCGTTTGAATGGGCATATAAGAACTATTTTGAAAAATGCAATAAAACATTTGCTGCCCAACATACATTCACTGCATTTGGTGGTGGTATGGAAGATCAATTCCCTATAATGTATGATTATTATATTTCTAGTCAAGTTTTCGTTTTTTGTCTTAATGGTAATGACGCAGATGAACTTGCAAAATTGCAAGAATTTTTAGTCCCTAAGAATTATGCACCAGGTACTGCTGTGTTAGGATTACCAGTTGATGAAGGAAAAGGAATTTCATGTATATCTGATAGTGGATATTATTTTGCGATTATGTATGTTCCAAACCTAACCGTTACAAGTTCATTTAAACATGACAAAACAGCTATAACTGAACCTCCAAAACCTGAGGCAGTTAAAACAAATGACAACACTAATTATGTTGCTTTCTTTGCAACTGATGGTGACTCAATGGGATTTCCAACTAACTTTATGTACGAACATATTATTAACGCAGAAAGTAGAGGAGAAGTCCCAATTGGATGGTCTTATAATCCACATTTAATTGATTTATTTCCAACATTGTTAAAATTCTACTCAGAAAATGACTATAATTCTTTCTATGAATATGTTGCAAGCATGAACAATGGTGGTAGCCCTAGAAATGAAGAGGGTGCAAATACATTTAAGAATCGCTATATTGATTATGTAAATAAAGCAAATGGAATGTTCCGTACTATTAACTATTTTAATGAAGATGCATATATTAATGATTTAACAAAAGCAATTGATCCATATTTACTCATTAAAGGATATCAAGGGCAGACAGATGGTAATGACATAGAGTGGGGTAAGATTGATAGCAGTAATATTACTTTTACAACTATGTCAGGAGCAACACAAGGTAATGCAAAAACTGAAAACATTTATAAAGCTCTCAAAAGAATTTCAAGTAGTAAAGACGAAAACAAACCAACATTTACAGTCATTTGTGTTGGAGATGGGCGTTGGTCTGAGGATCCAACAAAGCATGTAAAAGAAGCAATTGATAAACTTCAAAGTGATAATATCGATCAAGACTTTACTTTTATGAGACCTTCAGATTTAGCAGCTACTTATAAATCTTATGATGGAGATACTTCTGTAACTATCGGTAATCCAAAAGTTGTCTCTTTCAGTAATGAAAACATTTTAGAAAAAGTTACAGTAGATCAAACAAGTGTTGAGTTAGTTGAAAAAAAGCAAACTTCTATAAAAGGCTTTGCAATGGATGCTAAAGATCAATACATTCCAGGAAAAAAAATAGAATATAAAAGTCAAGATGAAGAAATTGTCACTGTAGATAGTAATGGAACAATTACTGCAAAAAAAGAAGGAGCAACAAAAATTACTGTATCTTGTGAGAATAAATCAATAGATATTTCAGTCAAAGTATCAGCACTCAAACCATCTTCTATCGCTGTAGACAAAACTATATTTTCAACAGCAGTTGGTGGTGTTACAAACATAAAAGCACAACTATACGATCAATTTGGCCAACCACTAGATGCTTCTGAATTCAAGTGGGATACAGAAGATGGAAATATTGCCAGTGTAAACAATGGTACCATTACTGGTCTAAAAGCTGGCGTTACAAAAGTAACTGTATCTTATGATGAAATACAAACTAAAATTCAAGTTACTGTTTTAGAATCTGCTAATTCAATTTCTAGAATAATCATTGATCCTAGTGGTTTAGATATGTATGAAAATGATACTTACTCAGTGTCAGTTAAAGCTTATGACAAAGACAATCATGAAGTCTATGGATTTAATCCACAGTGGAGTATCGAAGATGAAACAATCGCTTCAATCAACAATGGATATATCACAGGAATAAAGAGTGGTAAAACAAAAGTCTTTGCTACTTTTACAAAAGATGTTTCCAAAAGCATTAATCTAACAGTTAAAAAAGATGATAGAACGAAATTAACATTTGATAGTACTACGGCAGGAGAATATGTTGAAAACTTTGAAGATATTGTAACTTTTGAAGGTGGGTCTTTTAAAGGTTATGGAAAACAAGGTACTATTCAAGGAAATGCTATTAAACTTGATGATGAAAGGTATGAAAAAGCATTTACATTTAAAAACAAAACTGTTTTAAAAAGCATTAAAGCCTACAACCCAACAGAAGAAGTTATAACAATATCTTTAGTAGGTGCTCCAGATGGAGAAATGATATACAAAATTGATCCAGGAAAAACATTAACTTTAAAAACAAATTGGTATAATGAAAAAACATTCCATGTTATCAAAACAACAAACACTGATGTTGCATTTGGTGAATTTGTCTATGGAGAAGCAGAACCTATTCCAACAGTTTTAAAAATCGATCAAAGCAATAGCCAGATAAGCATATCTAAAGATCAATCACTTGATTTAACAGCTTCATTATATGATCAAAATAATAACAAAATAAATAATGAAACTATAGAATGGTCAACTGACCGTGATGATATTGTTTCAGTTAATGATAATGGCTCTATCAAAGGTATTGGAGTTGGGTCTACGTTCATTTATGCAAAGGCAAAAGGACTTGTTGCATCTGTACTTGTATATGTCACAGAAGGTAATGTAGATCGCATTGAAACTTCCCCTACAGCATTAACTTGCTATGTTGGTGATATCATCCCACTAAATGCTAAAGTCTATGATAAAGATAACCAAGAGCTCCATTTCCCATTAAAATGGACTAGCCAAAATGAAAGCCTTGTCTCAATAAACTCTAAAAATTATGCAAAGGCATTAGCAGTCGGGACAACTCAAATCAAAGTAAATATATTAGGGAAAGAAAGTATTATCCCAGTCTTTATAAAAGACCATCCTGAATCTGATAAAATTATTAACTTTACACAATTTAATGAAAATGACTTTGCAAATGGTTTAATTAATGAAAGAGTTACATTTGAAAATGATTTTTGGAAAGTAAAATCAAATGTGAGTGGAATCACTGGTAATGCTGTACAACTTAGAGATGAACAGACAACAGAGAAAGCATTTAATTTTAATACTCCAACTACAGTAAAAAGTTTTAAAGTTCATAATCCAACAATCAAAGATATAAAAATTACTATAAAAACATTAGACGGTTCTCTCCCACCTGTTGAACATACAATTCCAGCTGGTGAAACATACAGTATCTATACTGGTTATAAAAACCAAACAAAAGGATATGCATTTGAAACTGACTACCAAATGTTAATAGGAGAAATTATTTATACTGATACATTGGAAAGTGGATTTACCAGTCAAGATATCTCTAAAGGAATTATTCATATAGATTCTCCTAAACTTGCTCAGGAAAAACTAAACCTTCCTAAGATTGACGGATTTGATTTAAGTATTCATGAATCAAGTCATCCAGATATCATTAACAAAGATGGTGAAATTGATGCTTTAGGCATTGATACAGATGTCGAGGTTATATTATCAGTCACTAAGCAAACAAAGCAAAGAAATACAAATGAATCGGCTCAAACATCTAAAATAATTGTTAAAGTATTAGGAATACCATCTTCAAAAGTAGCATTAGACTTAACAATAAAAGAAGTAGCAAAGAAAGACTTAACTCTCTACACTCCTTTAACTGTAAAAAAATTAAATGATGAATTATCAAAAGCTAATTCCGCTCTTACAAATGATAGCTTAAGACAGCGTGAAGTTGATGAAATCAAGTTAAGTTTAGAAACAGCAATTAATGACTTACAGAAAAAAGCAGACATTAATGTATTACAAAGCTTACTTGAAGAAATTAATAAAAAAGATTTATCTTTATATACCCCTAATTCTTTAAAACAACTCAATATAACTGTAGATAAAGCTAAAGGTATATTAAAAGATGCAAACGTTTCACAAAGTGATGTTGACCTTATTGTAAAAGAATTAAACGAAGGAGTTTCTAAGTTACAAACGAAAGCACAAAAAAATGAATTAAATGAGATTTATACTAAACTTGAATCTAAAAATCTTTCAGAATATACAGAATCAAGTATCCAAAGTCTCAAAGATGCGCTTTCTATAGCAAAAACAATTTTAGATAATGACAATGCTACACAACAACAAGTTAATGAAACAATGTCGCTCTTAAAGTCTGCTCAAGACAAACTCGTTAAAAAAAGCAATCCGCCAACAATTCAACCACAACCAGATGATTCTACTTCAAGTAATGTCATCACTAATGATAATAATCACATATATTCATCATTATGTTTATTCAGGTTTAGCCTTGTAGCGCTTATAACACTAAAGAGAAAAAAAGCAAATAAATAGTTATATACTTTTTATCCCTAAGAAGAATTGAGTCTTAATCTTCTTAGGGTTTCTTTGTTAGATACTTATTTCAAACCAATCTATCGTATAATTCTAAATATTTAAAACATAGGCAAAAGGTGCTACTCCTAACATGAAATAGCACCTTTCTTTTTATCTTCTCAATTGTTTCAACACTGACCTGCTTTAGGTTTTTCCCAACAGTTTTACTTTGAGCATAAACTGGAGTTAATGTTGTGATCATCATACCAATACTAGCTAAAAAACAAAAAATCTGTTTCTTTCTCATTAGATTGCCCTCCTTTATATCTTTAATTATTACAAGAAAGTTTACTTACTACAATTAGCCATTACTTGAATAAATATGAATTTTACTTGAACATTCTATCTAGTCACATCAATAAGTACAAAATATAATATTTATTTTCAACATGACCATTTATTCACTTTTTTTCATCCAATAACACTGATAGTGAATAGAAGTTACTATTATAAAATGTTATAATTTTTTTTAATAGGAAAGGGAGGAATAATGGGAAGGAAAATTACAATGCAAGATATTGCAAAGCAACTAAACATCTCTGTTAATGCAGTATCACTTGCTCTCAACGACAAAGAAGGAGTTTCTAATGAACTTAGACATCAAATCTTAGAAGTTGCTGTTGTACTCAATTATCCAATAAAAAAACTAAGTGTTAAAAAGACAATAAAGAATAGAACATTAATTATTTTGTTTGATGGAAGAAAAATAAATGATATTTACTTCTATACTGATTTAATTAACGAAATTAGAAAAGAAGCTGAAATATTTGGATATCGTACAATTACTGAGTTTTATGACTATGAATCATTTCGTATACCTAAAGCGATTTTAGATTATCATGTTGCTGGAGTTATTACATTAGGAAATGTAACAAAAGAAATGATATACAGTTTAAAGCTTTATATTCAAGAGATTATCTGTGTCAATCATTCTATATCTAATTTTAATATTGATACAGTTATTGCTAATGATTTTTTAGGTGGTTATATTTCTTGTGAATACTTAATAAAAAAAGGGATAAGAAATATTGGGTTTATTGGAGAAATCAGTATTTCTAACAATTATAAAAAAAGATATAAAGGTTATTTACAATGTCTTAAAGAACACTTCAAAGAAGAACAAGAAAACCCTATACATTTAATCAAAGGAATTGAAGAAGCAACTGCTGATAAAGATTATCAATTTATTCAAAACATATTATCGACATATCCTCAAATGCCAGAAGCATTTATTTGTGCCAATGATTGTTATGCTTCAGTACTGATTAAAGCATTGCAGTATAATGGTTATAGAATACCTCAGGATATAAAAATAATAAGTTTTGATAATACGGCTCTTTCTAGAATGGTAACACCTGCTTTGACATCATTAGAAATCAATAGAAAAGTTTTAGCCGAAAAAACAATTCGAAGAATACATAAAATGATTCATGAACCAACAACACCAGAAACAACAATGCTTAATCTTCAAATCATTGAAAGAGAATCGACAAAGTAAAAGATGCTTATCACTAATGATTAGCATCTTTTATCTATTAATCTTTTTTTCTTTTTAAAACCATAGCAATTCCAGCAATTGCAACCAAAACTCCAACAACATATAAACTATATTCTGTTGAATCATTAGTCGTTACTGTTCCTGGTTGAGTTGGTTTCTTATCAGGAGTTGTTCCACCTTGACCTGGAGTATTACCTCCACCTTGTCCTGGTTGAGTTGTTCCACCTTGATTAGAATTATCTCCGCCATTATCATCAATAACTGGCTTTCTAACTAATAAGCTATCAGCTTCACTTAATTTAAGAACCATTAAAGCTAAATCAGTTTCAGAAACATCAGTTTTGTTTAATAAATCTTTAGCTTCTTTTAGAACAGCTTTATATTTTGTAACTGATTCATCAGTATATTGACTATAATCTATATTTTCATTTTCAGAAATATATACATTTATATAAAGTTTGAATAATTCTAGACGAATTTTTTGAGCAGCCTTATTGACTTCTTCCTGTGTCAATGTTTCGTCATCAATAACTTTTTGAGCATCAATAACAGCTTTTTCTAAACCATTAACTTCAACACCTTGTTTTTTAGCTTCTTCAATCAATTCTTTTGATTGTTTTACTAATGATTCTAAATCAGCAGTATCTCTTACTGGTAAGATAGTTGCTGTTATAGTGATATCTTTAGTAACTTTATCGATTGTATATGTTGCAATACCATTTTCATTAGTTGTAAATTGAACTTCTTTTCCATCAATAAGTAGTTTTAAAACTTTGTAATCTTTGTTAGGTGTTACTTTGATTTCTAATGAATCGTTCTCTACAACTTTACCATCAACAGTTCCAATAGCTTCTATCTTTCCATTTTCAGGATTAGTAGTTGTTACTGAATAAGTTGTTAACGTTGTTAATAACACCTTAATATTAACTTCATCATATGGCATAGTAAATTGTCCAACATAATTTTTAGTCTCAGCACTATTCATTGCTGCCATTGTAATCTTTTCACCATTAACTTCAACGCTTCCAAGAACTTTATCAAACGCAACATCTGAAACTTGAATTGATACAAGTTCACCTGCTTTTGCCTGAGATACAGTTTTTCCTTCTTTATCTAAGAACTTAACCATTGCTCCTTCAATACTACCACCATTTAGTGAAAGATTGAAATCTTTATCTTCTGCAAAGATAACTTCAACATTAATTTCTTTCTTAACATTAGATAAAGTGATTTTATTTGTTCCAGGAACATAATCTTCAATAGCTTTTCCATCAACTTTAACTTCAATTGCTTTATAACCTTCATCAGCAGCGAATTCAATATCAAGATCACTACCATAAGCAACATTTAAATCAGTTGTTGTAATTTTACCTTTTCCTGTAGCTATTGCTGTTACAGCAACCTTTGAAACAAATGTAAAGTAATCAACATTTGCTACATATGTCATTTTATCATCCACAGGATCGTTTCCTACAAATGTGAAATAAACATTATGTATACCTTTAAATTGTTCTTGAACAGCATCAGGTATATCAACAGTTGTTGTTACATAATTGCTCCATCCACCTGTTTTTGTAGTATCAACACTAAATAAAGCCTCCCCTTCACGAGAATCTAATCTTACCTCAATTTTTCCTTTTGCACATGCATCACTATCTTGGGCTGCATATCTCACTTCTAATTGAGTTGGTTTTTGTGTGAAAGTTGCATCTTTATAACCTACCCATGTGTTTTTCTTAACACCACCAATATTAGGGCCGTCATTAGCAATTGAAGAATGTGATTCATCATATGTTTCAGCTTCAATTTTAATTAAACCATCACGAACATTTTCAACACGTTTAATAATGACTTGTAAATCATTGTATGCTTTTACAATTTCTTCGTGTGTTGCACTACTCTTATCAACAATTGCTTGAGCAGTGTTAATACCATCATTTAAAATTGTCTTAACTTGATCAACCATTCCTGTTTGATCAATTGCTTTTGCTCTTAAAATAACTTTAGATAAAAGAGCTTTATCAATAGAAGATGTATCATCACTTTGTCCAAGTAATTCTACTTCTGAAAGTGTTGTTCCACCTTTTAAATCTAATTTATAGTATTGATATCCAACATCTTTATTATCAATACTAAATGGACGTGTATAACGACCCCATTTAAATTCAACACCAGTTTTCTTTGTTAATTCACCCCAATCTTTACCATCAGTTGAACCAGATAAAACAAATTCTTTTGGTGCATCAGCTTGTTTATTCTTTGTTGAAGTTAACGTCAACATATCAACTTTTACTGGCATCATAAAGCTATAATATAGAGATGTATCATTAGTAAATGTCGCAACATTATTTGAGTTATTATCAAATAAATTTTTAATGTCATTGACATTAGCACCACTTACTGCATCTTGAGTAGGATCTAACACAAGTTTTTCATTAACAAGTAAACTTGATGTTGTTAAATCTTCTCTAGGATTAGGCATATCATCTCCTTGAGTTAAAGATGCAACACCAGTTTTATCAGTTCCCCAATTTTTATTTGGTGTAGAATCCATTTCAAAATTAATAGTTCCACCTTTTGTTAAAACACTTGAATCAATAAAGCTTGAGTTATAAGCTTTTCCATTAACTTGCATTGATTGTACATAAATATTTTCAGTACTATTGTTATTAGCAGTAATTGTTAATGTTTTGCCATTTTCTATATGAAGAGTTGCTTCTTCATATAATGGTGAACCAATTGCATATTGTCCACTACCCATATTAACTGGGAAGAACCCAAGTGCTGATAAAATATACCAACCACTCATTTCACCATTATCTTCATCACCTAAATAACCTTGACCGAAATCAGAACCTACATAACATCTATCTAAAACACTACGAACATATTCTTGCGTTTTCCAAGGTTGTTCTGCATAGTTATACATATAGATAATACCATGTGAAGGTTGGTTACTTTGACCATACTGTCCAAGTTTAACTTCACGCGCTTCACGTTGTTCATGGATACCACCAACACCATTAGAAGCACCATAACCATTGTATGTACCTGGTGTATTAAAAATTGTATCTATTCTCTTTGCTAAAGCATCCGCTCCACCATATAGGTTAGCAAGTCCATAACCATCTTGAGGTACAGTAACTGTCATATTGTAAGCATCAGTTTCAGTATAGTCATTACCCCAGAATGTTGGATCAAAACTATCACCTTGTGACCATTCACCCTTATCATTCTTTCCTTTAAACCACTTATCTTCAGGATTTTCTGCAGAACCATCAAATAAGTTAACATAGTTTAAAGCTCTATTCTTATAATAAGCAGCTTCATCATCATAAGTTTTTGCTTTTTCTTCATTTCCAGCAGCTCTTGCTTCCTTAGCAAGACGTGTTGCCATTTGTGAAATACCATAATCATTGATATATCCTTCCATAGACCAAGAGAAACCTTCTCCAGTTCTATTTGTTGTATATCCTCTAAAGATAGAAGTATCTAATTCCGCTCTCCCACCTTTTGTTAAGTTTTCTGTGTTAACTACAGATGCATTCTTTAAAGCAGATTGATATGCTTTTTCTAAATCAAAGTCAGCACCTTTTGCAGCAGCATCACCAAAAATAACATCTGAACTTGTTCCTACCATTGAGTTTGTTCCACCTGGAGCAACCCATCTAGGAACCCATTCCCCATCATTATAATGCTCTACAAGACCATCTAACATTTCTTCATATTTTCCTGGTGTTAACAATTCATAACCAGCCCATGTTGTATGATAAGTATCCCAGAAACCATTATTATAATATAATGTTCCAGTTTTCACATCATCACTTACAGTACTCTTATATTGCATAACTGGATTTTCATTTGTTCCAGTATTTTCTGATAATAAGTTTGGATAAATAAACATACGATATAAATTAGAATAAAGAGTGACTTTTTCTTCATGAGTTGCTTTCACTGTTATAACATCTAATTTATCATTCCATTCAGCTCTTGCTTCATTATAAACTTTATCAAAAGATTTCCCTGTAATTTCAAGATCCAAATTCTTCTTTGCTTGTTCAGGACTGATAAATGAAGTTGCAACTTTCATTTCTACATCTGTTTCAGTTCCAAAGTTAACAATAGCTGAATTTTTTGAGTCATTTCCATAACGTTCGCTAGTCCATGCTGTATCAAACTCACCATAAACATACATTGTTTTCATTCCATTACCACCATCAGGTGTTTGTTTTGCAGTAAATGATTTTTTATCAGCATTTAATGTAATGTTTTTACCACTTCCACGAACAAGATCTAATACAACATTACGGTATGAGGCATCATCAGTAAAACTAAATTTAGCAACTGCCCCATGTGTTGTAGGAGACAATTCCATTTTCGAACCTTTTGCATTTCCTTCATCAAAAGAAACTCCATAATAATGTGCTTTTGCTGTTTCATTTTCATGATCAAACTTAGCAGCACGTTCATTAGATCCTATTGATAATTTTGTATTTGAAGGATCAATACTTGTATTAACCATGAATTCCCAGTTACCGCGATCGCCAACCCAATAACTTGGTTCATGACTTACTGAAATATGTTTTAGTGTTCCAGTATTTCCATTTTGTTGATAAGTATATGTTTTGTTATCACCACTATTTGTAACTGGTACCCAGAAATTAAATCCATGTGGTCTTGCAACTGCAGGTGCAGTTAAACCACGTGAGAAGTTAGGTGAGTCATTTGTCCCACGTAAAATATTAACATATTCAGCAAGATTTTTATCATCATATTCTTCTAATGCTTCATCAAAAATTTTAACATCATCTAAATAATTTTTGAAATCAACATCAGTAGTCGCTTTGTTATCTTTATTATCATAAGCAACAAGGACTTCTTTAACTATTTTATCAATTAATCTTGAATCTTCTCCCAAACGGGCAGTAATTCTATTCCATTGATTCGTTGTTAAGGCATGAGAATCTCCTTGTCCTTGAGGAGTTAAAAGATCTCCATTTGTGTCTTTGATTTTATATTCACTTAAATATGTTCCATCACTAAATTTTAAATCAACCGCCATATTCATTTGAGTCCAATTATAGTCATACTTGCTTTCAACAAGCCCTGGAAAGATAAGATAACTTAATGCAGTATTTGCAGTCACTTTGACATCTAGATTATCATAAAGAATATTCCATGAATGCGCTTTATTATCTCCTAAGTGAGTTCCAGAAATTTCTAATGCTTTACTTCCTGTCCACCCCTTATTCGCTAACTGATTCCAAGCATCAGTTGGACCATTACTGATTTTTGTAACCATCATCGAATCTTTTGTAACAGCTTTTTCACCTGTTCCCATTAGCCAATCAGCAATTTGAGTCATTCCACCATTACCTGCATTTGCTGTAATCTCAATTTTATAATATTTGTATGCTGTTGGTGTGGCAATTTTGTATTCTTTTTTCTCATAACGAGTACTAAAAGTCTGATTAGATTGAGAATCTAATTGTACCCATGTTGTTTTATCAGTTGAACCAGAAAACTTCCAAGTTTTAGGATCACGTTCTTGTGAATCGTTTGCTGAAACAACTGCATAACGATCTAAAGTTTGTGCTTGATCAAATGAAAATTCAACTAAAACTGGTTTTGCTTCAGTTGGTGCTCCTGGATTTGTTAAAAACTTAGATCCAGTACTTCCATCAAATAATTTTTCTTTAGTTTCATTGTCATTAAAGTCTGGACTCCCAGTAATTGATCCTAGATTAACTTTTGTTGTAACATCTCCATCAATTTTTTCTGGTTCAACAAATCCTTTAATATTCTCCGAACCTTTTTCTGAGTCAACTGTTGTTTCTTTAAAATCCTTAGCATCTTCAAAAGATGTTTCCCAAAGAATTTTATCTTTATCCAGTTGTTCTCTTGTTTCTTTTGCCAATGCATTGATTGGACACGAACTAATGATTGTTGCAACTGAAATCAGCCCAGTTGCTACGTACGAAAATAATTTGTTTTTTCCCTTCATAGATTTTTCCCTTTCCGTATACAACTATCATTATATACAATTAAGATTATCTCACAGCTCAAATTATGAACTCAATTCCCAATTACTTTAAAAGAGATGGTTTTTACTTTAATTTTTTTGTTTTCATATTTTGAAAATAATTTCACTTAAAAAACAATAATTTTCACTTGAACAA
>JAVWHX010000005.1:0-60642 GCA_036639875.1 Coprobacillus sp. | reverse complement strand
AACTCATCAACACCATTAGAAAACCCAACAGTTTTATCAAATATTGCTGAACTATTCTCAATGATGGTTTTACCTGCTTCATGTATCTTTGCATTTGGACATATGGTATATGATAAGTATCAAGAAAGAAAAGCAAAGAAACTAGATCTTATTTCTCAAGAAAAAACACCTAAGAGAGTTTGGATGGGTAAAGAAGGTCGTACAATCTTTGTTGCTATGTCTATTTTATTTGTAATTGGTTTAGGAATTTGTTTCTATAGTGAAACACAAGGAAATAATGCAGTATCCTCTTCTGGTATCGTAGAGACAATCGGAAATATGGAAGGTAAAGAAGTCAGGTTTGGGGTTGCTCAATCTTCATTATTTACAACTGTTACAACATCATTTACAACAGGTACAGTTAACAATATGCATGATACATTAACACCAATGGGTGGTATGGTTCCACTTCTTCATATGATGATTAACTGTATATTTGGTGGTGCTGGTGTTGGTTTGATGAACATGTTAATATATGCAATTATAGCAGTCTTTATATGTGGTCTTATGATAGGTCGTACACCTGAATATCTTGGTAAAAAGATAGAAGGAAAAGAAATGAAGTTAGCTGCTTTAAGTATTATTATTCATCCATTATTAATCTTAGGATTTAGTGCATTAGCTGTTTCAGTAACTGCTGGTCTAGCTGGTATTACAAATCCAGGATATCATGGATTAACGCAAGTCTTGTATGAATTTTCATCATCAGCGGCTAACAATGGTTCTGGTTTTGAAGGTTTAGCAGACAATACAATGTTCTGGAATATGACAACTGGTATTGTTATGTTCTTAGGAAGATATTTAGCAATTATTATTCAATTAGCTATTGCTGGAAGTTTACTTAAGAAAATGGATATCAATGAGTCAGTTGGTACTTTGAAAACCAATACAATGACATTTGCAATTGTATTGGTAGTTGTGGTTTATATCTTTGCAGCATTGACATTTTTGCCATCATTAGCATTAGGACCAATTGCTGAAGGTTTGACCATAGGATTGTAGAAAGGGGAATAAAGAATGAGTCGTCATCAAGAAAAAACAAAATTTATAACAAAAGATATTCTTGGTTCTTCAATTAAGGGTGCTTTTGTAAAATTAAATCCAATCTATATGATGAAAAACCCAGTTATGTTTGTGGTTGAAGTTGGATTTGTTATTTGTACTGTCTTAATCTTTTTCCCTCATTTGTTTAATGATGAAGGAAATTCATTAAGTTTATATAATGCCATTGTTGCATTTATCTTATTTATTACTTTATTGTTTGCTAACTTTGCTGAATCCGTTGCTGAAGGGCGTGGGAAAGCACAAGCTGAAACTTTAAAGAAAACAAAGAAAGATACTATGGCTCGTTTAATTCATGAAGATGGAACTGAAGAAATGATATCTGCTAGTGAACTTACAAAAGGTGATATTGTTTTGGTGAAAGTAGGAGAAATGATTCCTAATGATGGTGAAATTGTTGAAGGTATAGCAAGTATTGATGAATCTGCTATTACTGGAGAATCAGCACCAGTCTTAAAAGAAAGTGGAGGAGATTTTGCATCTGTAACAGGAGGAACAACTGTTGTTTCTGACTGGATCAAGGTTGAAATCACTTCTGAACCTGGACATTCATTTCTAGATAAAATGATTGCTCTTGTAGAAGGAGCTTCTAGACAAAAATCACCAAATGAAATTGCTTTAAATACATTACTTGTTTCTTTAACAATTATCTTCTTAATAGTTATTGTTACATTGTATCCTCTTGCTAATTATTCAGGTGCTAAGATACCTATCTCAACATTAATTGCTTTAACAGTATGTTTAATTCCAACAACAATTGGAGCATTATTAAGTGCAATTGGGATTGCAGGTATGGATAGAGTGACACGTTTTAATGTTATTGCGATGTCAGGTAAAGCTGTTGAAGCTTGTGGTGATGTTGATACAATGATTCTTGATAAAACAGGAACAATTACTTTTGGGAATCGTTTAGCAAGTGATTTTGTACCAGTAGATGGTGTTGATAAAAAACTTTTAACTGATTATGCTGTTATGTCAGCAGTAGGTGATGATACACCTGAAGGTAAATCAACTGTAGAACTTGGTAAAAAGTTAGGTTCATCAATCAATACAGATGATTATAAAGATGTTGAAATGATTGAGTTCTCAGCTGCTACAAAAATGAGTGGTATTAACACAAAAGATGGTCATATCATTCGTAAAGGTGCAGGAGATGCAATTATTCAATATGTAAAAGAAAACAAAGGAAAAGTTCCAACAGATTTAACTGAAAAAGTAGATGCTATTTCTAAGTTAGGTGGAACTCCATTAGTTGTTTGTGTTGATTATAAAGTATTAGGAGTTATCTATTTAAAAGATACTGTTAAACCTGGACTTGTTGAACGTTTTGAACGTTTACGTAAAATTGGTATCAAAACAATTATGTGTACTGGAGATAACCCATTAACAGCTGCAACAATTGCTGCTGAAGCTGGAGTTGATGGTTATATTGCGGAATGTAAGCCAGAAGATAAAATTGCTGAAATCAAAAAAGAACAAGCTTTAGGAAAAGTTGTTGCAATGACTGGAGATGGTACTAATGATGCACCTGCTCTTGCTCAAGCAAACGTTGGATTAGCGATGAATAGTGGAACATCTTCTGCTAAGGAAGCAGCAAATATGGTTGACTTAGATTCAGATCCAACAAAGATATTAGAAGTTGTAGAAATTGGTAAACAGTTATTAATTACTCGTGGATCTCTTACAACTTTCTCAATTGCTAACGATATTGCAAAATACTTTGCAATCATTCCAGCAATGTTTACAATTGCTATTCCACAAATGCAAATATTAAATATTATGGGTCTTTCAACACCATCAAGTGCTATTTTATCCGCATTAATCTTTAATGCATTGGTTATTCCATGTTTGATTCCATTAGCTATGAGAGGTGTTAAATATAAACCAATGAGTTCATCTCAAATGTTGGGAAGAAATATGTTAATCTATGGTTTAGGTGGAGTTGTTTGTCCATTCTTAGGTATTAAAATTATTGATATGTTAATTTCACCATTATTAGTGTTGTTAGGTTTATAGGAGGTACACTATGAAAAAGTTCTTAAGACATTTTAAAACAGCTTTTATCTTTACAATTGTTATGACTTTAATCTGTGGATTTGCTTATCCATTAGTATTAACAGGAGTATCACAAGTTTTATTCCCATCACAAGCAAACGGAAGTGTTGTAGAAGTTGATGATAAAGCTGTTGGTTCTTCAATTGTTGGACAAGATTTTACAGATGAAAGACTATTCCATTGTCGTCCTTCTGCATATAGTTATAATACTTATACACAAGAACAAAAAGATAATGGAGAATATGCAGGTGTTTCTTCAGGAAGTAATAACTATGCAAATAGTAATCCTGATTTAAAAGCAAGAATTGAAGAAGATATAGCTAAATTCTTAAAAGAGAATCCTACAGTGCAAAAAGAAGATATCCCAGCTGATATGATCACTGCATCTGGTTCAGGACTTGATCCTCATATTTCTATTGAATCTGCAAAAGTTCAATTAGATCGTATATCTGAAAAAACTGGTTTATCTAAAGATAAATTACAAACTATGATTGACAACAATACTTCACAAAAATTCTTAGGAATTTTTGGAGAAGATACTGTTAATGTATTAACATTAAACTTAGAAGTTGCTAAAGAAATTAACATGATTAAATAAAATTGATAAATTAAATAAAAACCCTATAGAGATACTTAATCAAAGAGTGTTTATCTGTAGGGTATTCTTATATATTTGAATTATTCTAATAATAAAGAAATGACATTAAACAAAACAAACAAAGTCTATGAAACAGCTGTTTAAGATTTGCTTTCTATTCAATTATCCGATATTTCGTTATATAGTCTTCAAAAGGATTTATTCAGGAATTGTTAAGGAATAGGACCATGTTATTGTTCTTCTATTAAAGATAAGATTGCTAATTTTTTAGATAAACCACAACATCAAATCTTCTTAGAACCAGAATCAAAAGAAATGAATACAATCTATGTTCAAGGGTTTTCAACTTCATTACCACATGATGTTCAAGAAGAAATGGTTAGAACAATCTCAAGATTAGAAAACTGTATTATTTTGAAATATGCTATAGAATGTGGTGCAATAGATCCTATGCAATTATGGTTATCATTAGAATCAAAGGTGATTAAAAATCTTTTCACTGCTGGTCAGATTAATTGAACAAGTGGTTATGAAGTAGTAGCTCAAGGATTAATTACTGGAATTAATGCAACAAAGAAAGTGAATTATGAGGAACCTTTATTTTCAAAGAGAGACGAAACTTATATTGGCTTGATGGTTGATGGTTTGGTTACTAAGGGAACTAAAGAACCTTATCGTATGTTAACTTCTCGTGCTGAATATCGTTTATTATTAAGACAAGTAGAAAAATAAAAAAATGAGAGAAAAGTAAATTACTATGGATATTGATTTGTTTAAAAATAAAACTACTAAGAGGTAATTATGAATTAAGAACAATTCCTACAAGCATTAAAAGAGAAGGAATAGAACTGACTCATCATCAAATCAAACAATTTGAGTTATACTATGAAATATTAGTAGAATGGAATGAAAAGATGAATTTAACAGCAATCACTGATAAAGAGAACGATTCTTATTCATAACCTAGCAAAAGAACTAGAATTAGATCATGTCAATGCAATTAGTGCAAGAGTAGTTGCAAGATTAAACATACTTAATGAACTTTATTTACCTTTGGTTAAATTAGATGGAGATTTTATTACATTGAAAGGTTTGAAGGCTAAAGAAGAGCTTCAAGAGGCCAAACAAGGTATTAAAAAAGTAGGTGGAAAAGTGATAAAGGAAGTTAGTTTTACATTAAATGATGAAGATGATCATAGATGTAATATCTCTATTCATAAAATCAAAGCAATATCACAAACATATCCAAGACCATTTAGAAAAAACCCATTATAATTAATTGTGATATATACAATACAAACTAATAAAAAGATGAGGATGTATTAATTCTCATCTTTTTAAATATATATATTTTATTTAATAATATAATACACTTTGATTAAAGGTTTGCTTTATATATGTTAATATATGGTATTAAAGAGGAATAAATAGATTTTTGGGAAACTATACCTTATAATGTAAGTATCTTAACTCAATATTTGAATTATTGAAAGGAGAATAGATATGTATCTTATTGATAAATTGGAACTCATACTTAAATCAAATAAAAATGATTCAGCTGAATTCATCCTCTCGGAATATTTCTTAAATCATTTATCTGATTTAAGAAAATTAAATCTAAAAAAGATTGCGGTTGAAACACAATTATCAAAATCTTCAATTATACGTTTTTGCCAAAGCTCAGGATGTACAGGTTTTACTATCTTTATAAATGGATTACAAACGGAATTCGAAGAGCTAAAGAATATGATACAGTTTTATAATCATTTTGATGTTAAAATGTATGAAGAAACTAGGAATATTTTCATGAGAGAATGTGAAGATAGTATTGAAGAATGGTATAAACAATTACTTAGTGAGGTAATGAATTGTAAAAAAATATTTTTTTACGGACATAGTCAGTATATTTCTTGTTTCAAATTTTTAACCTTAAATTCATTTGTTAATAAAAAAGAAGTAATCACAAGTATGAGTTGGTATAAAGATAATCAAAGGGCATTATTTGATCAATCAACTGATAAAGATATTATTATTATCATGGAACCACAAAAAGATTGGAGAAGTTATAAAGAATTATTAGTCATCTATGAGGATGCATTAAATGATCTTGCGAAAATAAAAGCTAAAAAAATATTTATAGGGCAAGGAAAGAATAATGAAATTGATATTTCTATTTCAATTCCTTATACCTATTATGAGCCATTTTACAAAGAATTTTTAATGAAACTAGATATGAAATTAGCTATCGACTTAAATAATAAAAATAGTGTGGAGGATCAAGAATGAATACAATTATATCAGTATTACTATTATTCACTTATAATTCTTTGCATAAAGATATTTACTATCTTATTTCCAAATATATACTTGAACATTTGGATGAAGTTGAGAATATGTCAATTGGAAAATTAGCAGTTGATTGTGGAACGTCAACAGCGACTATTAATAAGTTTTGTAATCTTATTGGAGTAGATAGTTTTAAAGGGTTTAAAAGCTTATTAATGAACACAAGAGTAGGGAGACTGAATCAAATAAAAGAAAGGTATCAACAATTTAATGAAGAGATCTTATTTTCACAAATTCAGCACTTATCACAAAACGTTATTGAGAAGGAAATATTTTTAAATAAAATAGATGAGTTAGTAAAATTAATTCATAATTCACAACAAATATATCTTTTAGGAGCAATATATCCATTAGCCCTTTCTTTGAACTTTGTAGAAGATATGAAAATTTTTAAAAAGGATATTTCTTTGGAACAAATTGGATTTATGTCAAGTAATAATAATTATCAAAAAGATGATTTGATATTATTTATTACAATCAATGGAAGAATAATTACACATAATAGACAAGGATTCTTAAGACTTTATGAAAGTCCAGCAAAAAAAGTTGTTATTTCTCAGAATCGTATCTTTGAAGATTTTCATGATTTAGATGATTTTATAAAATTGGAAGATAATAATGATAATGAGGTAGAAAATATAATAATCATTGAAATTTTAAATTTAATAAAATATAAATATTATACGAAATATATAAACAATTATCATTAATATTATTGAAAAAAACAAATATGTATCTTCTCAAGCAATTAATCTTTATAAATTGATATTTATCAATATTATGAAATTAATTGCTTTCTTTTTTGTTGTAAACGCTTTATATGAAAGGCTAAAATAGATTTATGGAGGGAAAAAATATGTTAAAACAAAAAGTAAAACAAGTCGCAGCAGTATCGTTAAGTGTACTCATGATGCTTTCATTAATGGGGACATCGTACGCTTTGGATGGAGGAGACATCAAAGAAACTGTGAGCGGAGGCGTAACTGTTGTTGCTGATGAAAATTCAGCATCAGGATATACTGCTCACTTTGTGTATCAACCTAGTCATGATGAAAGACTTGAGATTCAAGCAGGTGAAATAGTTTCTGGGGTTCAAGTTGTTGGTTCATTTAGATTGTTGTCTGGAGATGCAGCTATGTCAGAAAATTCTGATCATGGATTAGATAATTATGTTAATGGGGATTATTGTGCAAATGTGCATCCTCATACTCGTGATTCAAATACACCTGGTATTTGGGGGTATCAATGGCCATTTGATATGACTAATGTTGATGGAACAATTTATACATTAGATATTCCTATGATAAGTGGAGCACATCAATATAGTTATGCAGTCACAATTAAAAATGCTGATGGTGGTACAAGAAAAGTGACAATTGATGATCCAAAAAATCCATCACCTTGTCGCTTGAATGAAGCCAATAGTAATTCACCAACGGGTGATGCAAACTGTAGTATTGTTTATGGTAAATGGCATGCTGAGAAACAATCTAAATCTCCAAATTTAGATTATTTAAATCCATCAGAAGGTGTTAAGGGAACTTTGAAATATGATACATATGGCGGAACACTAGCAAGTGATCAAGATATAGGAGTCTATTTACCACCAAATTATGATAAAAATAGAAAGGAACCCTATAAAGTTATCTATTTATCTCATGGAGCTGGTGGAAATGAAACATATTGGTATGCAATGGGTCAAGCTCATAATAGCATGGATTCGATTATTGCAGAAGATTCTAGTCAAGAAGCAATTGTTGTTGGATTAGACAACACATTATATAGTTGGGATTATTATAAAATTGCACAAAATGTGTTAACCAAAGTTATTCCATATATGGAAGCAAACTATAATGTATCAAATGAAGCAAAAGATAGAGCATTTTCAGGGTTTTCAATGGGTTCAATGACAACAACATATATGGCATTTCATCATGCAGATCAGTTTGGATACTTTGGTATATTCTCTGGATGTAATATTGGAAATGCAACATTTAAAGATGGATTTGTATATGATAGAAATAAATTTAATACAGATGAAAATTATATAAGAGAAGTTTATGATAACATTGAACCATCAGAAGATTTATTAAACTCAGTCGTATTTACAATGGCAGGGACTTCTGATACAGCAATTTACTCAAATGGTTTTAGCAGATATGGTGCATATGAAACAATTCGTGATTGGTGTGCAGAAAATATGCCTAAGGATAATTTTGTAGATGGAGGGTTAGTTCCAGGATCTCATGATTTGTATACATGGGGACAATGTTTCTACACATTTGCAAAAGATATTGCATGGTCAAAAGACGTAGTTGAACAACCAGAAATTAAAGTGTCATTGAATATTACTGATGCAGAAGTAAAGCAAGGTGACACAAAACAATTCATAGCAACTGTGGAAACAGTGGCTAAGTTAGATACATCTGTAACATGGAAAGTATCTGGAGCTTTATCAGCTAATACAAAAATCGATGGAAATGGATTACTAACAATAGGAATTGATGAAAAGGTTGGTACAAAAATTATTGTTGAGGCGACTGCAGTTGCAGACTCAACAAAAACAGCTAAGGCAACAGTGACTGTTCAAGCGAAAGAGACAAATCAACCAGTAGTACCAAATGATTCTCCTAAACAAGAATCTGGAAATATTGTCAAGACAGGAGATAATGAAAATATTGGATTTTATGCTATTTTATCATTTCTTTCTGTTGCAGCAGTAGGAAGTATGTTCGTATTAAAAAAGAGAAAAGGAATTGAATAAAATTAAAAATAAGGGTAATGTCAAATAAAGTGCATTACTCTTTTTTTGTTATAAATATGAGAACCTATTATACTTTTGAATATATTAGTTTGATATTCATTTCTAAAACAGAAAAAATCAACACGCTTTTTATTTTGTATCTATTCTATAGGGGATAGTTTAGATTATTCCTAGAATTTTTTGAATCTTAATTATATCTTAATCTTATTTGATGTTTTGTTTTTACTATTTTTATATTGACTAGGGTACAATAAAGATAGAAAGAAGGTATTATGATGAAATCAATGATTTTATTTCAACAAAGATTAATGACAACAATACACAATGTTTGTGATAGATTTACAAAAATAGTACAAGAGTATTTAGATGAATATCCATACCTTACATTTTTCCTTTTCATAATAGGTTTAACATTATTTGTATTAACTGCAGTTACATTACTTACAATTATCTTTATTCTTCCAATTAGTTTCCTATTTGGATGGATTTAAGATTTATATATGATATATGAGGAGTAGATCTAAAAAGTCTGCTTTTTTATTGACTTTCAATTTCAATTATTGAAATCAAATAATGAATAGATTTTTTAAGAATCTTTATACAATCTTAATACCATAGAGGTTACATTTATTTTTTATTAACATTGTTTTGTGTTACAATAATACCAAACAAATATGGAGGTGGCGTGTATGGCAGAACGTACAAACACCAAGGAAGATATTAAACTAACAAGAGGACATCTAAAGATATTTTTTGGTTATGCTGTGGGGGTTGGAAAAACATATTCAATGTTACAAGCTGCACATGCTGCAAAAAAACGTGGTGTAGATGTCGTTGTTGGATATACTGAAGTTCATTCACGTCCTGATACTGAAAAACTTATTGATGGTTTAGAAGTTTTAGATGTGAAGAAAATTGAATATGGAAATACAACTTTTGATGAGTTTGATCTTGATGCTGCCTTAAAAAGAAAACCAGAGCTTATTTTGGTTGATGAATTAGCACATATGAATATTCCTGGAAGTCGACATTTGAAAAGATATCAAGATATTAGAGAAATGCTAAAAGCTGGGATTGATGTTTATACAACTGTTAATGTTCAACATATAGAAAGTTTGAATGATTTAGTGACATCAGTGACAGGTGTTGTTGTGGAAGAACGTATACCTGATCATATTTTTGATGATGCTGATCAAGTTGAACTCGTTGATATAGAACCAAAAGAATTAATTGAAAGATTAGAAGCAGGGAAGATTTTTAATAAATCTCAAACTCAACAAGCTTTAGATCATTTTTTTAATATTCATAATTTAGTAGCTTTAAGAGAAATTGCATTAAGACGATGTGCTGATCGTATTAATAAGATTTCAGAGATTGTAAAAAGAGATAGTACACAGGATTATTATACTGGTGAACATATATTAGTATGTATTTCTTCATCACCTACGAATGCAAAGATTATTAGAACGGCTGCAAGAATGGCATCTGCTTTTAAAGGAAAGATGACTGCTTTATATATTGAAACACCTGAGACTTCTTTAATGAGTATTGAGGATAAGAAACAGTTACGCGCAAATATGCAACTTGCGACTTCTTTAGGAGCTAAGATTGAAACTGTTTATGGAGATGACGTGGCTTTTCAAATATCTGAGTTTGCAAGACTATCAACAGTTTCTAGAATTGTTGTGGGAAGAAGTCATTCAAAGAAGAAATATTTCTTTAGTAAACCTTCTTTGGTAGAGCAACTTACAAACTATGCACCTAATTTAGATATTTATATTATACCTGTAAAAGGAGTCTCAAAATATCAAGAGAGAAAGATTAATAATAAAGAAAATATTAATTTTTTAGATTTATTAAAGAGTATTATGTTGTTGGTATTAAGTACCTTGGTTGGATATGTTTTTTATATGCTTGGTTTTAGTGAAGCTAATATTATTACTGTTTATATCTTGGGTGTTTTATTAATAGCTGTTGTGACAACTCAAAGAATTTATAGTATTGTTTCATCAATTGTAAGTGTTTTGGTCTTTAACTTCTTCTTTACTGTACCAAGGTATACATTTAATGCATATGATCCAGGTTATCCAGTAACGTTCTTAATTATGTTTATAGCAGCATTTATTACAAGTAGTTTAGCATCTAAGATTAAACAAAATGCTAAACATTCATCACAAACTGCTTATCGTACAAAGATATTATTAGATACAAATCAATTGTTACAAAAAGAAAAAGACAAACAAGGGATTATTACTGTAACATGTCATCAATTGGTAAAATTATTAGATAAAGATATAGTTTTCTATTTGGTAGAAAATGATAACTTATTAGAACCAATCGTTTTTGAAGCTGAAACTGAAGGTCCTTGTGAAGATTATCTTAGTGAGAGTGAACAGGCTGTTGCTGTATGGGTATATCGTAATAACAAACATGCTGGTATGACAACAAGTACTTTTGATAATGCAAAGTGCTTATATCTTGCTGTAAGAATGAATGAAACTGTTTATGGAGTTGTTGGTATTCATTTACTTGAGCCATTAGATGCTTTTGAGAATAGTGTTGTCTTATCTATTTTTGGTGAAGCAGCACTTGCTTTAGAAAATGAAAAAGCAATTAGAGAGAAATCAGAAGCAGATGTTATTGCTAAGAATGAACAATTAAGAGCTAATTTACTTCGTTCTATTTCTCATGATTTAAGAACACCTTTGACTTCTATTTCTGGTAATGCTGGAATTTTATTAAATAATGAAGAGACATTAAATAAAGAGAAACGTCAAAGATTATATAGTGATATTTATGATGATTCATTATGGTTAATTAATTTGGTAGAGAATTTATTGTCTGTAACTCGTATTGAAGATAAGACTATGCAATTAAATATGTCTGCTGAATTAATTGATGAAGTTATTAATGAAGCATTAAGTCATATTAATAGAAAAAGTAATGAACATATTATTACATTTAAACAAGATGGAGAATTCTTAATGGCAAAAATGGAAGCAAGATTAATTGTTCAGGTCATTATTAATCTTGTAGATAACGCTATTAAGTATACTCCTAGTGGATCAAAAATTAGTATTCACACATATAAGTTCCATGATTCAGTTGTTGTTGATATTGCCGATAATGGACCTGGTATACCTGCAGAGATGAAGTCAAGAATATTTGAAATGTTCTATACAGCATCTAATCAAAAGATTGCTGATAGTCGAAGAAGCCTAGGGCTTGGGTTGGCTTTATGTAAGTCTATTATTAATGCACATGGTGGGGAGATTGAAATTTTAGATAATCAACCTAAAGGTGCTTTGTTCCGTTTTACATTACCAATTGAGGAGGTTTTAATACATGAATAAACCATTAATATTAGTTGTTGAAGATGATGCAGCAGTTAGAAATCTAATCTCTACAACATTAGAAACACATGATTATAGATTTTTAACAGCACCAACAGGTGAAACAGCTATTTTAGAAGCTGTTTCACATAACCCAGATGTTGTTTTATTAGATCTTGGATTACCTGATGTAGATGGAATTGAGATAATTAAAAAAATACGTAGTTGGTCAAATATGCCAATTATTGTGATTAGTGCAAGAAGTGAAGATAGAGATAAAATAGATGCTTTAGATGCAGGTGCAGATGATTATCTTACAAAACCATTTTCAGTAGAAGAGTTATTAGCAAGATTACGTGTAACGCTTAGACGTTTAAGCTTTATGCAAAATCCTAATAATACAGAAGGTTCAGTTTTTGTGAATGGTGGATTAAAGATTGATTATGCTGCTGGTTGTGTATTTATCGATAACGAAGAATTACATTTAACACCTATTGAATATAAATTGTTATGTTTACTTGCTAAAAATATTGGTAAAGTTTTAACTCATACTTTTATAACAAGAGAGATATGGGGAAGTGCTTGGGATAATGATGTTGCATCATTGCGTGTCTTTATGGCTACACTTCGTAGAAAGATTGAACACAAAGAAAACTCTCCGCAATATATACAAACTCATGTCGGAGTAGGGTATAGAATGTTGAAGGTTGAAGAAAGTCATGAATAACATGACTTTTTCTTTTGTTTCGATATGAATAATGTTATAATATAGTCCAGTTAAAAGAGGTGAACACAGTGAAAGAACCAATGTATAAATTTATTGAAATAGATAAAATTGTTGCAAATGATAAACAACCAAGAACTCATTTTGAAAATGAAAAGATTGAAGAACTGGCTGTTTCGATTCAACAAAATGGTTTATTACAACCTGTTGTTGTAAGACCATATCAAGGTAAATATCAAATTGTTGTTGGAGAAAGACGTTATCGTGCATGTAAACTTGCTAACTTAGAAGAAATACCATGTATTATTCAAGAGTATGATAACGAACAAACAGCAACTGTTGCAATTGTTGAAAATATTCAAAGAGAAAACTTATCTCCAATTGAAGAAGCATTAGCATTTCAACAATTATTAGATACTCAAGGGATTACCCAAGAAGAATTAGCAAAAAGAGTTGGTAAAAAACAATCAACAATTGCTAATAAATTAAGATTATTACAATTATCTATTACTGTTCAAGAAGCAGTTAAAAGAAGAGATATAACTGAAAGACATGCAAGAGCTTTATTGAAATTAGATTCTACAACAAAACAAAATAATATGTTTAGAGAAATAGTTGCTAAAGGTTTAAATGTTGAACAAACTGAGAAAAGAATTAAAGAACAAACTGAACCTAAAGCGAAGAAACCTAAAACAAAGAAGGTTTCTCAAAACTTAAAGATTGCTATAAATACATTGAATCAAGCTGTGGATATGGTCAAACAAGCAGGTATTGAGTTAGTTGTAGAAACACAAGAAACTGAAGAAGAAGTTTTATACGTAGTGAAAATGAAGAAATAGAAATATTTCTTTTTTTGTAGTGTTAATAAAATTTTTGTGAGTTATGTAGAAAAAACCAGAAGGATAACTTTAATTGTTATTATCTGGTTTCATAAATATTTTATATAAAGAGAAAATAGTTATAGAACTATAAACGACTATAGAAATAATAAATTGAAGTACGTTTTCTTGTAAAAATAAATATTGAGGAAACATAATAATAGGATAAACACTGATTGTTTCTAGAACAGAGAAGTTTCCATATATTAATATTAAAGGGACAACAACAATTAAATTTATAATAATCATTGTTAATAACTGACTTCTTAACTTCCTTTCTATCAAATGTAGAAAGCTTATAAAGAAAAAGGCAGCTAAGAATCTTATAAGATATAAGAATAGAATACAAGACCACAGAGGAATTTCGATAGGGAAGTTTTGAAATTGTTTTAATGATTGAAGTGGAGCAGTTAAGGCAGAAAAGCCAAATGTCTTTTGTAGTATAAATAAGGGTGGAAAATTAATAAGTATAAAAAATATACACATGATTATAAAGGATATTATAAACTTCTTTTTCTTCAATGTCTTATGTCCTAAAGATGTTGGAGTGATAACTTTATGCATGTCATTTTGATATTCAAACGAATACACTTGAGATAGACTTAAAGATAAGAAAACAAATAAGAGAATATATGGAGTTAAAACCCAATTAGGTGATAGGAGAAGTTCATCATATATAGATGGAATAACAAACTGTAAAGAGGGATTTTGTAATATTCGTTCATATTCTTGGTAAACCTTTTGAAAGACTTGTTCATCTTGTAATAAACTTTCAATTTGAAACTTTTGATTATTGGCTTCTTCTTTTGTGATTAAATGATTATTTTCACGTTCAATAATTTTATCCAATTGTTGATTTAAATCAATAAACTTCTGTTTTTCTTGTTGAAGGAACTTTTCTTTATCTTGATTTAATGGGCCTTCTAAACTTTTCATATATTGATTATATACGAGATTTTCTTGATCTTGATAGATGTGAATATTTGAATATTGATAAAATTGTAAACATAAGCATGCTATAATGATGGAAAGAACTTTTTGAATCCATAAGACTTTATATAACTCTTGTTTCCATAAACTTAATGAAAGATGTTGCTTTTGAAAGTAGTTAAATTGAAAGTTCGTGGATTGGATATTTCTTTTTTGTTGATAGGCTCTAATTAGGAGTATTGTCAAGAAAACAAAGATGATAAAACATATAACTGTTATTATTAATTGTAAGGAAATAGCTTGTGAAAAGGCATTAACATTTCGATAAAGTTGAAACAATTGATCAGTTTGTAATATATAAATAAAATTAATATACTTTAATAAATAGAATGAACTTAATGGAGTAATAAAAATATAGCATGCAAATTCAAATAGAAAGAAACTCAAGATCACAACAAAGCACATAACTTTGTTTTTTGTTATTAAGGATATCCAAAGAATAAAGATACCTATTAATGATATAACTAGCCATCTCATGAATATATATATAATGATAAATTGATAAACATTGATTTGAAATGGACATTGTCTATAACTTGCTAGTGATTGTAAACTGCGACTTAACTCTCCTAGCCCAATTGTGTATGACATATAAACGAATTGGCTTAATGTAAATATTGTGATAATGACTCCAACACTTATAAACATAACAAGACATTTCGCAATTATTGTTTGCTTTTGTCCTCGTTTTGTTGTTTGAATAAGCGTAAACAAGTTCTTTTCTTTTTCCTCGATGATCATATACATCGCAATTCCTATAAGAGAAAAAACAATGAGAAAATGAGTTGTTGGAAAAGATAAGGCATCATTAATACCTTTTTCACTTTCATAAGTGATTGGTATTTTTAAACAGTCTTGATAATCTTGAGAACTCTTAACTAAGTTCTTGTTTGAGAAATCATTTTCCTTTTGGAATATTGAAATAGATGATATTGTCTTTGCTTTATTAAGAATGCTTTCTATATACTGTGGATAATCATGTAATGTCTTGAACTCTTTATAAACTTGACTTATAAAAATACTTTCGCTTTCTAGATTACCTGTTAGTTCATAGGTTGGTTGATTTTGATAATCTTCTTGATAATTTTTAATTTCAGGATTTTCAGAGTATAAACTTTCAATAAGATCTTTATTCTTTTGAGAATCTCTTTGCAAATTTTCAACTTGTTGAAGAAGTTCAAAAGCCTGTGTTTTTTGATAATAGTTTTCAACATAAGCATATCTTTCTTCATTAGACATCTGGCTAAGTTTATCTTGAAACTGTTTATATACAAGAGGGGAAGTTGCTATATCTGAGTTCTGATGAAATGCTATTATTCCTATATTCAGTATAAATATTGAAATGAGAAAGATAAGAAATGATCGCCTTTTCCATAACTTATAGAATTCTACTTTCATGAGACTACTCATAAATTATCCTCTTTAAACAAATCTAAATAAACATCTTCTAATGCATGTGCATTGTGACATTTATTAATAAGTTGATTGACTGTACCTTTTTGAACAATCTCACCTTTTTTTAAAAATATAATTTCTTTAGCAATACTTTCAACATCTGAAACAACATGAGTCGTTATTAAAAGAATATGAGATGTTGATAAAGATTGAAAGACTTCCCTTAAAGAAACACGTTCTTTAGGATCTAATCCAGCAGTTGGTTCATCAAACAGAAGTAATTCTGGGTTCCCTAATAAAGCTTGGGCAACCAATATACGTTGTTTCATTCCACCAGAATACTCTTTACACTTCTTTTTTAATTCATCTTGCATATTCACAAGCATTGCAACTCTTTTCACTTCTTCTTCAATATCTTGTTTAGGGATTTCTTTTAAAATTGCCATATATGTTAAGAAACGTAATCCTGTAAATTCGTCATAGAGTCCTTGCTGTTGAGGGGCATACCCAATCTTTTCAAAATATAACTTTCCTAATGATTGAATTGGCTGGCCCTCCCATAAAATCTCACCTTGATCAGCGTTAAGTAATTGACAGATAATATTCATTAATGTAGACTTCCCTGATCCGTTTGGTCCTAATAGTGCATAAACACCTTCTTTTAGTGTTAAATTCATTTGATTTAATGCTCGGTTATCGTGATAAGATTTAGATATATTTTTAATTTCTAACATAGTTTCACCTACTTTAATAATTCTATATTTTGATAATTGGCTTTATTTTCAAAATAATCTGTTTTCTTTATTAACCCAATATATTGTTTTGTTTCTTCATATTGATCAGTACCAGCCCATGATTTTTCCATATGTCCTTCACGATCATATTTCACTAAAAAACTATCCTTTGTTTCTGAAATAATTTCAACTGGTTGTTTTGGAGACCTTGTCACAAAAGATAATTTTTCCATCTTTGGATCATCAAGACTTATAATATAAGAAGAAATAAACGTATAATCAACATCCTCCTTGTACTCATCTAATAAAATATATCCATCATAAATACCATTTAAATTATACGAAAGATTTTTATTGTAAGAAATCAGTTTCTTCTTATCTCTGTTACTTACATTCAATGAATAAATGCCATCTTTCTCAGTTGAATAGATATATCCATTATAATAATAAGATCCTTCTAAATCAGTATTTAAAATCTCACTATCCTTTAATGTATCAATATCTAATATTGAATATCCAACACTGCTATTAAACGTAATTTGATCATATTTTGAATAATTTCCTTCTTCTAAATATTTCATTGGATCTTCCTTATAAAGAGTATGCTTAATTATAAGATTTCTACCATTGACTCCAATGATATCTTTATTCATTAAATCAAGAATACTTTTACCTTCACCAGTTTTTAAGTTAATTGCATATAGTTTTTTTTCAATATCAACCTGCATACTAGAGGATTTATCAATTTTATACAGTTCTTGTTTTGATATCTTTATATAAAGAATATCATCTGCAATGACATAACTTGTATCATCAAATTGGTAACCATCTTCTAATACATGAACATCTTGAGGTTGACTTCCATCCAAATTCCTTTTTATTATTTTTGGACCCGTTTCTTGTCTTTGTCCTAATGAATCAACTGTTAGACCTCTTGATTCCATAATATAAAGAGAATCATTATATACAATTAATTGACTAGTTATTCCCGACATCAAACATGCTGTACATGTTTCATCGTTATGTTGACATTCAGGTTTGTTGCATAAAATAATTTCTTTTTTTGTCGCGTAATCATAGTAACATATATTAAATACTGTCCCCTCAGTTGTCTCCTTCTCTTTAATATGGTAATATCCTTCTTCGTTCCCATCACCTTTCTTCATAATCAAATGCCATGGCTTAAAGATTAAATCTTCCTTTTGTTGTGATGTAGATGCTGTAGAATGAGATTGATTTTGACATCCACATAATAAACAACAACACAATAGTAATATTATTTTTTTCATAACGTTTCTCCTTTACATTCATCTTAAAAGAGAATTGTTTCAAAGTTGTATCAAAAAAGCATTCCTTATTAAGAATGCTTAATTTGTTTCTATATAATAAAACTGATTATCAATAAAATTATCTTTTAGTTCTATGCCAATACATAATGAGTCAAAAGATTCATAATGTTCAACATAACAATAAACAATAAGTTTCGCTTTTTGGGATATGTAACCTGAGTTGGAATATTCCCAATCATCAATATCATCTAACTCTAAATAAGAAATCATCTTTTTACAAATATCTTGAAGTTGCTTATCGCTTAAATCATTGACCTGTTTATTACTAATACCTATCTTATTTATTTTTTTAGCATACATATTGTACTCATATGATGTGCTTATATCGTTATCCGTATGTAAACGAAAATATTGTTGAAGATATAAAGATCTATTAAGTTCTTTAGAAAAATCTCTAATATACCCAAAATCTGTTGTAAACTTTTCTTTATCTTGAAGTTCTATAAGTCCATAAGGAATAACTTTGTATTCAAGCAATTTATTTATTTCCTCATCAAAATAAGCTTGAAATTGTTTTATCTTTTCTTGATTTTTATCTTGAGATAATGCTTCTTTAATATTATACTCTGCAATATCTGAAGTATAAGAACCTGGTGAATAATACTTTGAATAAAGGCTAGAAATAATGGGGTGATTTCTAGCAATTTCATATTCTTCATTTTGTTGACTCCATTGTGTTGTTTTTCCTATTACAAAAGAATCTTGTATCATAAACACAACCAGTGGTAAACAACACATACCTATGATTAAAGAAAACCATAATACTCTTATTTTTTTTCTACTCATCTTGATAAACCCCAATATCAAAGCTAACTGTTGTCCCTTGATTTAATATAGATGTTATAGTCAATTTTGTATGATGAACATCACATATACGTTTAACCAAAGATAATCCTAGTCCAGCCCCACCTTGAGAACGTGCACGAGATTTATCTGCCATATAGAAAGGTTCTGTGACTTTTTCAATATCTTCTTGAGACATTCCAATTCCATGATCTTGAATAATGATTATATATCTGTCTTTATTCACATACCCTTTAATAAGAATCTCTTGTTGAGATGATGATGCTTTTATCGCATTATCAATTAAGTTTCTCATTAAGGCAAATAAGAGATCATCTTGTGAATTTAATAGACATTCTTGATAATCAAAAACGATATTGATATCAAGTTTCTTACCTTCATAATAATAGTCTAATTGTTTCATAATAGATGTTATTGAAATAGGTTCAAATTCAACATGTTGTTGATCTAATGATAATAAATCCATTAAAGCATAAGATAATGTTTCTAATCTTTTCCCTTCAGTATAAATATACTGAGCTGCCTTTTGTCTTGATTCACTATCACAATCATAAGTTCTCATCATATCAGCAAACCCTAATATCGCTGTCATTGGTGTTTTGATTTCATGAGAAAAACTTCCCATAAAGTCTTCTCTTTGTTGAACATTGTGTTGGAGTTCGTGAATTGTTTGCTCATTGGTTTCAGCCATCTCATCAAAACTCTTTGATAATTCACCAATTTCATCATGACTATCTATACAAGTTCTTTCACTATAATTTCCAGCAGCAATACGTTGACTCACAGTGTTGAGTTTCAAAATTGATGAAGTTAAATAACGAGCTAGCGCTCTTAAAATAAAATAAGATAAACCTAAAACAAAGATACCAATATAAAGTGAACTATAAAATTGTCTTGTTCTTTCTTCAAATGTCGGCGTAATATTATAACATCCTAGAAAACTGTATTTTTGTTCACCTGCTTTAATTTCAGATGAAATAATCATATAATTTTGAGAATTGATTGTTGTATAAGCATAGTGTTCATTTTTATTTTTTATAACATTTTCTTCAATGTCTTTATCAATTTTTGAATAAAGAATCTGATTGTTTGAACCTAAAAGTGCATAAGAGACAAGAGGTTGTTCTATTGAACTATGAAATTGTTGAATATAATAGATGGCTCTTTGTAATAAGACATCTGAATTTTTACCTTGAGATGTTGTATCACTTGATGCATCTTGTAAGAGTCTTGATTCTATTGAATAGCTTTCTATTTCATGAGATGATTTATTTTGTTGAGTCACAGTTTCTAATAAATGATTATGATTTTGGACAATCATAATTGTTGATCCAAGTGTATACACCACTACAATAACAAGTAAACATGAATATATAATCTTATCTGCAAATTTCATTGTGTTCCTCCAACATATAACCTACTTTATAAACTGTTTTAATCACCTCTTGCCAACCTAATTTTTTACGTAACCTTTGGATATGTAAATCTAAAGTTCTAGTATTATCGAAAAACTCTTCACCCCATATTTTTTGATATAGGATATCACGATATAAAGCAATGTTTTTATTTTGTACTAAAAATAATAACAAGTCATATTCTTTATGTGTTAATTCAATGACTTGTTGATCTAAATAAACATGATGGCTAGCTGTATCAATTGTTAGATTGAGGATATTGATTATTTGCATTCCTTTATGATATCTTCTTAAAACACTCTCAACTCTAGCTAATAACTCATCAATAGAAAATGGCTTGACAAGATAATCATCAGCCCCCATATGCAATCCTTTAACTTTATCCTTTACACTTCCTTTAGCAGTTATAAAGATAACAGGAATTCCCATTGGTTCAATATACTCCATTAGCTCATAACCATCAATTTCTGGAAGCATAATATCTAATAAAATCAAATCATAATTTTCTGTTTCAATTTTGTCTGCCCCAACTTTGCCATCCTGTGCATAATCACAATCATAACCAACACGTTTCAAATTCATCATCATTAATTCTGCAATTGCTTTTTCATCTTCAACAATTAAGATTTTCATATATTCACCCCATCTTCATATAAGTTTAACTTCTACTTGTATCATAATTGTATCATATAAAACGGAAGGTGTTATATTTTAATATTAAGAACTTAAACTGATTGTATCTCTTATCACAAAAAAAGAGGGGACTTTTATAAAGCCACCTCAATATATAACTATTTTTGATTATAAATTTCACTTAGAATGGTACCAATAGTATCAGTACTGTTTAATATTGTTTCAATGATATGATAAGGATCTTTGATATTGATTTGAGAATTCAATAAGAGTTGAAAGAATATATTAAAATCCTCTCTTTCTGTTTCCCAAAAAAGTAAAGGAAAATCGTAAGATGAATTATTAGCACATGTAATTGATAGAGTTATAGTTGTTGAACCAAGTCTTGGAGTATCCACAACACTATAATCTATTGTAATAACATTGATATCATCAAACCTTAACTCAGTAAGTTTGTCTTTTCCTTTTAGCTTTTCGTATAAACTGAGTAAGTCATAATATCTTAGAATCCTTTTATCATTATCAATAAAACAACCATGCTTTTTGTTTCCAATAAGAATATTATTATTCATAATATCATCCTCCTACCTTTAGTATACTCTTGATAATAATATATTGCAATAAAAATAATTATAATAATATAAAAAAGAGATAGCCATAATAGACTAACTCTTATTAACTATTCAAATGCTATACAAACAGGTGCTGGGATTTCTAAAGATGAATCAGTTAATGTTAATGTTTCTGTTTCTTCATCAAAAGTCATCACTTGAATTTGATTATCTTCTTGGCAACCAATAATCAAATACTTATCATCATAAATATGAAAATCTCTAGGACCTTTTCCTGTATGAACCATATAGAGTAAAGAAATCTTTCCTGATTCTTTATTCACTCGATACATCGCAATACTATCATGACCTCGATTTGAAACAAAGAGATGCTCACCTAAAGATGTTAAACGAATTGCTGATGCACTTGAGAAACCTTTATAATGTCGAGGGATACAATGAATAGCTTGAATAAGATTGAAATGTCCTTCGCAATACTTAAAGACCATAATATTATTAGCAATCTCATTGACAAGATATGCAAATCTACCATCATTTGAGAAAATCATATGACGGGGTCCTGAGCCAGGTAAAACATTAAGGGTATATGTTTTATCTTCAAGTAAAACACCTTGATTATAGCGATACATAACAACTTTATCAGCTCCTAAATCAACTGAATAAACGAATTGTTGATCAGGAGTAATTCCAACACAATGTGCGTGTGGACCAGTTTGTCGTTTTAATAAATCTGGACCTAATCCTTTATGTCTAACAGCAGAAATCTTTTGGGTAATAATTTTGTTTTCTAATTGATATGAGGCAGTTGCTCCAACATGATAATTAGCTGCAAAGATATATCTTTGCTTATCATCAACACAAAGATGAGTATAAGAACGACCACTAGAATTATAATTATTATTTAATATCAATTCATCTTTATAAATAGAAAAACTTCCTAATCCACCACCATCATTAAAAGAACTTGCATTTTTATAAGCAACATATAAAACATGATTATTTGTAATCATATAAGAAGGAAAATCTTGAGTAACAATCTGTTGAACTCGCTTTAATTCTAAAGTTTCTTCATTAAACTTTAAAATATATATTCCTTTATGATGACCTTTTCCATAACTAGCAACATATAACATTTTCATAGTTAAACCCCTTTCATAAATCTATTTTATCACAATAATAATCTATTTACTAATACTTAAAATTGTAATACAATAAAATAAACAAAAAGGAGGAATGTTATGGAAGACAAATTATTATTAAGTCTATTACAACAAAATGCAAGAATGGAAGTGACTGATCTTGCGGCCGCCTTAGACGAAACAGAAGATAATGTTTTAAGTAGAATGAATGAATTAGAAAAGGAAAAGGTTATCTGTGGTTATCATACAATTGTCAATTGGGATAAAACAAATACTGAAATAGTTACTGCACTTATTCAGATTAATGCTAATCCTGAAAGAGAATATGGTTATGATAGAATAGCAAGTCGTATTTATAAATTTAAAGAAGTTGATACGGTTTTCTTATTAAGTGGTAGTTTTGAATTTACGGCTACTGTTAAAGGAAAGACAATGCAAGAAGTTGCTCACTTTGTTGCTAGTAAATTGGCTTGTTTAGATGGTGTTACAGGTACGACAACTTATTTTGTTTTAAAACAATATAAGAACAATGGAATTATTTTAATTGAAGATGAAGATGGTAAGAATGATAGATTGGTGGTGACTCCATAATGAATTATCAAGATATGTTAAGTGAAAGAGTCAAGGCTATTAAACCAAGTGGTATTAGAAAGTTCTTTGATTTGGCTTCACAAATGGAAGGTGTTATTTCTTTAGGGGTTGGGGAACCAGACTTTACAACGCCTTGGGCGATTAGAGAGGCAGCTATCTATTCTATTGAAAAAGGGAAGACTTTTTATACAGCCAATCAAGGATTGCTTGAATTAAGACAAGAAATCTGTAAATATTATCAAAAGAGATTCCAAGTATCTTATGATCCAAAAAGAAATTGTATTGTCACTGTAGGTGGTTCAGAAGCAATTGATATTGCAATTAGAGCGATTATTAATCCTGGAGATGAAATGATAGTTTTAGATCCTGGATATGTTGCATATACACCAGGTGTTGAATTATCAGGTGGAATCCCTGTTTCAATTGAGTTATGTCATGAGAATCAATTTAAATTAACACCAGAATTATTAGAAGCAGCTATAACACCTAAAACAAAAGCTTTATTAATGAATTATCCTTCTAATCCAACAGGTGGATTTATGACAAAAGAGGATTATGAAAAGATTGTTCCTATTATTAAAAAGCATGGATTAATTGTTTTATCTGATGAAGTTTATGCTGAATTGAGTTATGAAGAAGAGTTTTGTTCAATAGGTGTATTTGAAGAAATTAAAGAACAATGTATTATAGTTAGTGGATTTTCTAAAGCCTTTGCGATGACTGGATGGAGACTTGGATATTTACTTGCTAATGAAGTTTTTATTAGTGCAATGAATAAAATTCATCAATATATTATTATGTCTGCACCATCTGCTGCTCAATATGGAGCAATTGAAGGACTAAAACATTGTCAAGATGAAGTAACTGAAATGCGTGATTCATATAAAGCAAGACGTAATTACTTAGTTAAAATATTTAATCAAATGGGATTAGAAACATTTAAACCTCAAGGGGCTTTCTATGTATTCCCTTGTATTAAATCTACTGGTTTGACTTCAGAAGAGTTCTGTGAACAATTGTTAGAAGATCAAAAAGTTGCTTGTGTACCAGGAACTGCATTTGGACCTGCAGGTGAAGGTTTTGTTCGTGTTTCATATGCATACAGTTTAGATGAGTTAAAACTTGCTACAGAGCGAATTGCTTTGTTTGTAGAAAAATTAAAAAACAAATAAAAAAGAAGGTTGTATAATTTGATTTATACAGCCTTTTCTCATTTATGAAATATTAACTCAATAATAAACTCATTCTCTTTTATATAAGCATGAACATGCCCACCCATTTTTTCCATAAACTCTTTTACAATAGCAAGACCTAAACCAGAAGATGTTCTATTTCTAGATTGATCAGCTTTATAGAATCTATCAAAAACATGATCTATTGAAGGAATATAATTCTCTTTCATAGTGTTTTTAAAGATCATTTTATTTTCATGTTGATAAACAGATAAATCACCATCACCATGAATAAGAGCATTATAAATAATATTTTGAAATACTCGTTCTAGTGCTTCTTGATTCACAACAGACATCATCAATTCATTATCAAAAAATATCATAGGTTCTTTGTTTTGTTTTTGAAACAAATCATAAAAGCTTAAAATAACTTTTGTAAAAAGAGGATAGAGTGATATCTTTTCTAAATCTAAGTGATATTGATCAGAGGTTAACTTGGTATATAAGAAAAGTTCTTCTAACATATCTTTTAACTCTTGCATCTTCTGTAAAGAAACGGATAAATAACGCTCTTTCTTTTCTTTGTCATGACTACTTCTCATCATCTGCATATAACCTATAGAACTTGTAAGTGGTGTTCTTAAGTCATGTGCCATATTCTGAATAGTCATCTTAAGTTCTTCTTCAGTTTTTTGATTTTGAAATTGTTTTTCTTGATAAAGAGTGATTAATTGATTGATTTCTAAATAAAGATCAGAGAAATCTTTTGTATGAACTTGTGATGTAAGTTTGATATGGCTACCATTTTTAATTGTTTTTAATTGTTTTGTTAAATGTTTCACTTCATGATGACAACGGATAACATATAACACAAGCAAAACGATAATGACAATAAGAATCATAATAAGATAAACCATATCATCTGACCTCCTTTTTAAATATCTTTTTTACATAACCTTAATAGACTTAAGACTATAAATACAACAATATATATACCAACATTAACAATCATAACAAGAATAGAATTCATATCAATATTCTTAACATTTTGTGCCAAGATATTAATATTATTCATAAGTGTATAATCTAAAATATGTTGCCATCCTATAATACCTAAAAGTGGTTGTATAATAGATAACCAAATTCCTGTTGCATAGACGATGACAGTTCCAATACAACCAGATTTACTTTTTAACCATATTGATAATGCACTATATAAACATACTAATGCTATTGTCAAAAACCATAACATAACAAGATAAAGAATGATTTCATTTATTGGATTAACTATAAAGAAAGATGATAAACATAAATTGAGAACAATAGTTTCTATAAAACATATAGATATCACAAGGATAAAATAAAGTGATAAAGAAATAATTTTACTGAAAAGATAATGTGATCTATTGACATGGATACTGAATATATTCTTAGAAAAACCACATTCATTTTCATGACAGTTAAACAAAACAACCATAATCCCTATAAATAAAGCAAAGAAGCTTTGTATATATGTGTTTTGGAATGTATCTATCAATGTCATTTGAATTTGAGAAGAATCCGTACCATTAAATTGAAATATAAAACCATGTTCCCTCATCCATGCTTGTAAATCAGGATTTAATGCAATGTATAAAGCCATAAAAGCCAATAAACAAAGAAGCATAGATAAAATAAGAATCACATAAGAAGATTTAGATTTCTTTAATCTTTTTATATCCATTCGAAGAAGATTAAACATGAGTTTGCCCTCCTTCCATTAATTTCAAGAAATAGTCTTCTAAATCTTGACTATAAAATGAACAAGAGATAATGTCTATCTCATTATGAACAAAATGAGATATAAGATGTGAAGAATCAGTATACTGATATATATGAATACAGTTTTGACTTGCGACTTCATACTCAATATTTTCATTCATCTCTTCTAAAACAAAACAAGCTTTTTCTATATCCTTAACTTCAATAGATAAATACTCTTTACATTTTTGATCAAGTTCTTCTTTTGAAATCTCTTGAATCAAAACACCATCTTTAATAATACCAAACGTCGTTGCAAGTTTATTTAACTCACCAAGAATATGAGAACTCACAATAATTGTCATCCCTTGTTCTTGATTTAACTTCAATAAAGTCTCTCTAATCTCACGTATTCCTTCTGGATCTAAACCATTTGTTGGTTCATCTAAGATTAAGAAATCTGGATTTCCTAACATTGCCATAGCAATCCCTAATCTTTGTTTCATTCCCATTGAAAAATCTTTAACTTTCTTTTTTTCAACATGATCTAAATTCATAAGCTTTAAAACATTTTCTATAACTTGTTTATCAACAACACCTAATGATGTTGCTTGTAGTTCAAGATTATCATAGGCATTAAGATGAGGATATAAACCAGCCTCTTCAATAAGAATTCCAATGCGTTGGTGACTTATTTGGTTAGTTAAAGCATCTCCAAATAACTCTATTTCACCTAAACTTGGTTGAATAAGTCCAGCAATCATTTTTAATGTCGTAGATTTACCAGCACCATTTCTTCCAATAAATCCATAAATATCACCTTTTTTAATATGCATATCAATATGATCAACAGCATACTGCTTACCATACTGTTTACATAGTTGATGTGTTTTTACAACATATTGTGTTTTCATAACAACACTCCTTCCTTTTCTATAAACAGAATAAACGATTATGTTTCAACAATCGTAAAGAAAAGTTTAAGAAAAGTTTAAGTTTCATTCAATAAGCTTAAATCCCATACCCCATACTGTTTGAATATAACCATCTGTTCCAGTAGGTTTTAGTTTTGTACGGATATTACTCATATGTACATGAATTGTTTTATCTCCAATGATATACTCATCTTCCCATACATATTCATAAATATATTCTTTGGTAAATACTTTTTGAGGATAATGCATGAGCAATTCAATAATTTTAAATTCTCTAGCAGTTAAATCAATCAATTCTCCAGCAACATTTAAAGTCATTAAATCTAAATCAATAGTCCAATCTTTATAAGTTAACTGCCTTTGTTTTGGTTCTTGTTGACGCAATTGAACCTTCACTCTAGCAAGTAATTCGTCAATATCAAAAGGTTTGCAGATATAATCATTAGCTCCTAATTCTAAAAGATTCACTTTACTTTCAATACCATGTTTTGCTGATAAAACAATCACTTTAGAAGTCTTAGCTAAGTCTTGAATAAGACTTTCACCAGACGTTCCTGGTAACATCAAATCTAATAAAATAAGATCATAACTTTCTGTACGTGTTAATAGCTGACATTCAGTTCCAGAAAAAGCTTGAGTACAAATATAACCATGTTCTTCTAAAAATTCTTTAATCATATTATTAATCTCACAGTCGTCTTCAACAATAAGAATTTTTTGCATCTTCCTCAACTCCTTTGGTCTTATTATAATATTTAAAGTCATTTTTGTATACCTTATCATGTTTATAGAAGTGTCATTTTAACACAATTAAGCTATTCTTTTATAATCAATAATTTATTAAAACAAAAATAGAGAGTTGACTCTTTTCCTTAAAGGGCTAATTTATGATGTTTGTAAGAAGAAATAATCTATCTTCTCTTTCCATATATTGACATCTATAGATATTAGTTATATAATATTAGTAATCATTACTAATAAAGGAGAAATGTTATGAGTAAACATATGGCTTTAAATATTCGTGTTCCTATTGAAGATAATAATCCATCAATTCAAAGAGATGAGGATAAATGTATTAAATGTGGACAATGTCGAGATATTTGTACAAATTATATTGGTGTTCATGGGACTTATACTTTAGAAGAAACTGGGGATTGTGCAGTTTGTATCAATTGCGGACAATGTGCAAATGTATGTCCAGTATCAAGTATTCATGAAACATATGAGTATCAATCTGTTAAAGAAGCAATTCAAGATCCAGATAAGATTGTGATTTTTAATACATCACCATCAGTTCGTATTGCGTTAGGTGAAGAATTTGGAATGGAACAAGGAACATTTGTTGAGGGGAAAATGGTTGCTTTATTGAGAAAATTAGGTGCCCTTTATGTACTTGATACAAATTTTGCAGCAGATTTAACAATTTTAGAAGAGGGAACAGAGTTAATTAGAAGAATTACAAAGAATACAAAACCATTTCCTCAGTTTACAAGTTGTTGTCCAGCTTGGGTGAAATATTTGGAAATTTATCATCCTGATATGAAAGAACATTTATCTACAGCAAAAAGTCCAATTGGAATGCAAGGACCAACTATAAAAACATATTTTGCTAAAAAGATGAAGTTAGATCCTACAAAGATTGTTAATGTTGCAGTGACTCCATGCACAGCAAAGAAATATGAAATTCGTAGAGAAGAAATGAATGATGCAGGAAAATATTTAGGCATAGAAGATATGCGAGATATGGATTATGTTATTACGACAAGAGAACTTGCAATGTGGGCTAAAGAGGAAGATATTAATTTTACAGCATTAGAAGATTCTTCGTTTGATTCATTAATGGGTGAAGCAAGTGGTGCTGGAGTTATCTTTGGAAATAGTGGTGGTGTCATGGAAGCTGCTCTAAGAACAGCATATGAAGTGATGACTGATGAAACTGCACCAGTAGATTTATTAAATTATACACCTGTTCGAGGTTTGGATGATGTTAAAGAAGCAAGTGTAAATATAAATGGAATAGAGTTAAATATTGCAGTTATCTTTGGGACAAAGAATGCTAGTGCATTTATTGAAAAAATGAAACAAGGCGATAAACAATATCACTTTATTGAAGTGATGACTTGCCCAGGTGGATGTATTGGTGGTGGTGGACAACCAAAAGACAAGAATTATGAAGGTGATCTTTTAAGAGCAAAACGTATTGCAGGATTATATAATAGAGACTTATCGATGACTTTGCGTAAGAGTCATGAAAACAAGGAGATTCAACAATTGTATAAAGAATTCTATAAAGAACCTATGAGTGAAATTGCTGAAGAAATGTTACACACATCATATACAGATAGACATCAAGAATTAGGAAAATAAGGGATAAAGAAGGTATAAATATATCTTCTTTTTTTCATTATATGAAATATATGGGATATATAGTGAGTTATTATGCTATACTTATGATAATAGTTATCGAAAGTATAGAAAAGTAATGGATTAACACATGAGTGTATAGAAAAGGAGAAAAAAATGAAGGTTAAACTAATTGCGGTAGATATGGATGGGACATTTTTAACACATGATAATGAGTATGATAGAGAAAAGTTTATGAAGCAGTATAAAAAGATGAAAGAGGAAGGTATTCATTTTGTGGTTGCAAGTGGAAATCAATATTATCAGCTTCGTTCATTTTTTCCAGAGATACAAAAAGAAATCACTTTTATTGCTGAAAATGGAGCTTATATAGTTGATCAAGATAAAGAATTATTCTGTGCTAAGTTAAGCCAAGATGATGTGCAAAAAGTAGTTCACGCTATTAATCAATATCCAAACATTAAGAAAGTCGTTTGTGGTAAGAAGAGTGCATATATTAATAAGAATGTTGATGATGATTATTTTAATCGTTTGAATTTTTATTATCCAGAACTACAAAGAGTAGAGAACTTTGATAGTTTTGATGATACGATTTTTAAAGTTTTCCTAAGTTGTGATGAGAGTAATTTTGATGGTATCTTAAATGAATTAAAAACAAGTATTGGTCATATTATGACACCAGTGGATTGTGGACACTTTGGAATTGATTTAATTATCCCAGGGATTAATAAAGCACATGGAATTCAATTTTTGTTAGATACATGGGGAATTAGCGATGCTGAAACAATGGCATTTGGGGATAGCGGAAATGATTTGGAAATGCTAGAACATGCGACATATAGTTTTGCGATGGCTAATGCAAAGCCAAGTATTAAAGAAATATCTGATTATACAATTGCATCAAATGATGAAGGTGGAGTCTTAGAGGCAATTGATTGGTTATTTTGTAAAGAAAAAATGTTTAAGCAATAAAAATAAAATAAAAGGATGACTTATCGAAAGGTAAGTCATCTTAAACTTTTATTTATTTCAAATGTTTACTCAATAGGGTACTAATCATTTTGATTAGACTTTTTTTCTCTACTTAACATATCTTGATAACTGTACATACAGCCACAATAATTTTGTCTATACATATCATATTCTTTAGTCATTTGTGTTGATTTTAAATAACCACTATTCTTTTTAAAGTCTGCGTATAAGAATTTAGGAGAATCTTTTTGCCATTTATCACCAATCTCATTAATCCATTGACTATTCTTATGGGGAGATATACTTAAGACAGTTGTCCAATAATCATAATGATAAATTCTAGCATAATCAAAGGTTCTTCTCATTCTTAAACTATAACAAAGATTACATCTTATACTTCCTTCAGGAAGTTCTTTTAATGGATAGGTATGTGATACCCATTCGGCATTATTATAAGGATCTTCAATAACTTGAATATTTTGTGAATAATCATGATTGAATTTTTTAATAAAAGTAAGTAATTCTTGATATCTTCTTTGATATTCTTCTTGAGGATATATATTTGAGTTTGAATAATAGATTGTGATTTGGAAATGTTCACATAAGTCTTTAATCACGTGACTTGAACATGGTCCACAACAAACATGTAATAATAAAGTTGGTTGAGTCCCTTGAATCTTTTCAAGTTCTTCCTGTAACTTTAAATCATAATTGATTTTCATTATTGAATAAACATACTATCACCAAAAGAGAAGAATCTATATTTTTCTTCTACTGCATGATGATAAGCTTTCATAACATATTCTTTAGATGAAAATGCACTAATTAACATCAATAATGTTGATTTAGGTAAATGGAAGTTTGTGATTAATGCATCAATAGCTTCAAACTTATATCCTGGATAAATAAAAATATCAGTACTTTCTTGAGTTGCTTTAAATTGTCCATATTTTTTATGATTGGCTTCTAAAGTACGCGTTGAAGTTGTCCCTACACTAATAATGCGTTGTCCATTGCTCTTAGCATTATTTAACTTATCAGCAACTTTTTCATCAATCATATAAAATTCACTATGCATATGATGATCTAAAACATCATCAACCTTAACAGGTCTAAATGTTCCTAAACCAACATGTAAAGTCACATCAAGAATTTCAATACCTTTACTTTTAATCTTTTCTATAATTTCATCAGTAAAGTGTAAACCAGCAGTTGGGGCAGCTGCACTTCCTTCAACTTTTGCATAGACTGTTTGATATCTATTTTGATCATCAAGTTTTTCTTTGATATAAGGAGGTAAAGGCATTGTTCCTAATTTATCAAGAACTTCATAAAAGATACCATCATAGATCATTTGAAAATGTCTAATTCCTTCTTCACCAATAAAGATACATTTAGCTTTTAAAGAACCATCTCCAAAAGTAATAACTGTATCCATTTTGACAATCTTAGCATTTCCAACCAAACATTCCCAAACATGATTTCCAATATCCTTTAATAATAGGACTTCAACATGGCCATTTGTTTCTTCTTTAGTTCCATAAAGTCTAGCAGGAATAACCTTTGTATTATTTCTAACAAGAATATCTCCTTCTTGTAGGTAATCAAGAATATCATAGAAATGTTTATCTTCAATTGTTTCATCTTTTTTGTTTAAAACCATTAATCGAGATGTATCTCTTTTTTCTAATGGTGTTTGGGCTATTAGTTCTTCTGGTAACTCATAATCAAATTCGCTTAATTTCATTAGAACGCCCTCTCATATACATCTCTACCATAATGATCTAAGAACTCTTCTTTAAAATCTAATAAACGATCTTCACGAATTGCTTTTCTAATATCTTCAGATAACTGAAGTAAGAAATATACATTATGAATAGAAAGTAAACTCTTTCCAAAAATTTCATCACATTTATGTAAATGTCTTAAATAAGCTTTTGTATAATTCTGACAAGTATAACATTGACACTTATCATCAATTGGAGTGAAATCGTATTTATATTTTTCATTGTTGATATTCATACGACCATAATGTGTCATTAAAGCTCCATGTCTTGCTACTCTTGTTGGTAAAACACAATCAAACATATCAATTCCACGCATTGCACCTTCAATTAAATCGATTGGGTTACCAACACCCATTAAGTAACGAGGTTTGTCTTCAGGTAACCACTTAATCGCATCATCAATCATCTTATACATGATATCCTTAGGTTCACCAACACTTGTTCCACCAATAGAATATCCAGGGAAATCCATTTTGACTAATTCTTTAGCACTATGTTCTCTTAAATCATCAAATTCTCCACCTTGTACAATTCCAAATAAGGCTTGTTTTTCATTAGCGTGTGCATCTTGTCCACGCTTTGCCCAACGTAGTGTTCTTTCCACACTATCTTTCATATAATCATGAGTACAAGGATAAGGTGCACATTCATCAAAACTCATAATAATATCAGCACCTAAATCATTTTGAATTTGAATCGCTTTCTCTGGTGATAAGAATAACTTTCTTCCATCAACAATACTTTTAAAAGTGACACCTTCTTCTTCAATCTTCCTTGTCTTTCCTAATGAAAAGACTTGAAAACCACCACTATCTGTTAAGATAGGACCATCATAATTCATAAACTTATGTAATCCCCCAGCTTGTTTTACAACATCTTCACCAGGTCTTAGCCATAAGTGATAAGTATTAGATAAAATGACTTGTGAGTTCATATCCTTTAATTGTTCTGGAGAAATACCTTTAACTGTTGCCAGTGTTCCTACAGGCATAAACATAGGTGTTTCTACATCTCCGTGAGGAGTGTGTAATATCCCATATCTTGCTCCACTTTGTTTACATACATGTTTTAATTCATACCAAAAATCTTTCATTTTTTCACCTCTTTTTAAGCATTCCTATTATAGCCTAAAGTCATCATAAATACAACCATACTGAGAAAATCATGAGACAAAAATGAGACGAATTTGAGACCCACTGCAGTATCTTCCATGATATGATTATCTCTGTTATCAGCACCTCTGATAATTGGAAGGAGGTGCAATGTATGTTGAGTGGGATTGTCTCAGTTATTTCTTCGATTATAGCAGGTATAATTTTGTATTATATCTACAAATGGCTCGATCGAAGATAATGCTGGTAATGGGCACAAAAAAGCAGGAGCTACAGACTCCTGCTTTTCCTCTGATAATTGTTTTGAGCAATTATTGTCTCGGCATATGAATTATAACATATCAATTCATATATTTCAAGTATAACAAATATGAATAAAGTTATTCAAAGGATGCTTGATTTTTTGGTAGTGAATACAATTGTTCATTAACATAAAAATATTTAAAGATTGTGTTATATAAATATTAGAGAAGATAATTTTAAAGATGAATGAACAACAATTATGCATGAAGAAATAAGAAACCCAGAAACAATTGTCTCTGGGTTTTGTCTTATGATAATTCTTTTTCTTTACCTAATTGAATTAAGCAATCTTTAATTTTATTTAACGCATTTGCTGCATCATTGTCATCATAGAAACAAGCATGAACGATTCTTAAATATCCTTCACCTTGCTTTCCATAAGGAGTTCCTTCATTAACTGAAATATGAGCATTCTCTAATATATATGCAGCAACTTCTTGACTTGTCCCTAATGCAGAAATATCTATCCAAGAAAGAATTCCACTTTCTGGTTTGACTGCCTTGACATGTGGGATACTATTTAAAATATCATATGCAATATTTCTTCGACGTTCTAATCTTACATGATAATCTTCTAATATAGAAGTATCTTTAATTGCAGTAATGGCGGCCTTTTGAGCAAGCGTATTCGTAGCTCCTAAAACATTTACAGCTCCACCATAATAAACATCCATAAACTCATCTTTCGCAACAATATATCCAACTCTAAATCCAGATAAACCTAATCCTTTAGATATAGAGAAAACAGTTATTGTTCTATCGAACATACCTTCTACTTGCATAGGAGCAATCATTTTTTGATTATCATAAACATGATCTTCAAAAGCTTGATCACTTATCAATATTAAATCATGTTTCTTTACAAAGTCGCATAAATCATAAATAGATTTTTCATTAAAAACAGTTCCTGTAGGATTGTTAGGGTGAGTAATCAAAACCATCTTTGTTTTATCAGTCACTCTTTTTTCAAATTCGTTGATATCAAACTGATAACCATGATCAGCATATAATGGTACAGCAACAGCAGTTGCACCACAAAGTTTAGCATTCACAAAGTTAGATGGATAACTAGGATCAGGAATTAAAACTTCATCACCTTCTTGTAACCATGGCAACATAGAATATAACAAACCAGAATCAGAACCTGGTGTAATTAAAATATTACGACTAGGGTCAAGTTCAACACCATAGATATTATGTAATCTTTCGCATAACACTTCTCTTAAAACTCTGTCACCCATTGGCATTGTATAATGTGAAGCAAAACCAGTTTCTATTTCTTCTATCATTGTTTTCTTGACTGATTCAGGGATAGATGGATCTGGAAAGAAAGGATCAGCCCAAGCCATAATTGTATAGCCCTTCTTCATTAATTCTCCAGCACCTTCACCAACATCAGCCTTTGTTACTTTTGCAAACAAACCACCTTGTAAATCACCAAAACGATGATTCATTTTATCTTTTAAAGTCATAATTATTCCTCCTCGGTTATCTTATATTCTAACTTGATTATTATTGATATTCAATATCTTTATCAAAGTTATGATAAGAATATATATATTTAGAGGATAGAGACTATTTTTACCATAATTTTCTAATAGTATAAAAAGTTAATTTTTCTCTTTGACTCCATAAGAAAAGGACACTTATGTGTCCTAAAATATTAATCAAAAGTAACATATTCATTTTCTAAAGGTGGAACAACTTTTAATTCATCGACTCTTAGAATACAAACATCACTTTGAATAGAATAATCATATTCTAAATGAATCTGTCCTTTAACCTGTATCCATTCATCAGGAACTAATTGTTTAGCAACCATATGTTCACAAACCATTCCAATCAACGAAGTATCTTCTTCACAACAAACCATTGCCATTCTTCCTAATACAAAACCATTCTCTATTTCTTTATCTAAACCAATAAATTTACCCTTTAAAGTGATTGTTTTTTGATTATATCTTTCAGGATGCTCTAAAGCATCCATACAAAATAATCCAAAATCATGATCAAGAATTTCTAACTCAGGTGCTTCTATATCAAAAGGTAAATCATCATCTTCAATAGTATTCACTGTACCATCTTCCTTTTCATAGATGATTTGAACATTTGAATTAATAGCTTTAATATTATTTCTTAGAAAAGATTTCTTAATAGAATCATTGACTCTATTAAATATCAATAAATCACTATGAACAACTTGACTAAATATAAGTGATTTCATATTTTGTATATATAAAGCAAAAGTAGAAGCATTAACTGTTGTTAAAACTTGAACAATCTCCCAACCTTCAGGTTTACTAGCAGCCATTAAACGATTAACATTAAACATACCATTAAGTTCAATAAGAACTTGAGTAGGATGATATTTGTTTTCTAATTCCTTAAAGTAATCATAAGTCCATTGATCTTCACTTGTTATATATTCAATATCACACTGAAAAGATTCAATCTGTTCTTGATCATACTTGACTTCACCTTGTTCACTGACAATCAATAAAGATTTCTCTCCATCACAGAATTCAGTCTTTGTAATTGTATCAGTAATAAAACTTGTCTTACCACTATCTAAAAAACCAGTAAATAAATAGATACGTGTTTTCATTATTTCACACCAAACAATTCAGCAATCTTCTTCTCATTGATTTCATGACCAATAACACAAATACGTCCAGTATAATCAGCATCCCCAGTTCGTATTTCATATTCTCCAGGAACAAGATCAAAATGTAACCAAGTTTTCTCAGGTGTTTGTAAAATACCTTTAGCACGTAAAATGTCTCCAAGGTCTTGTGAACTTATCAATGTCTTTAAAATATCTTCTAGTTGTTCTTTGGTATATGTATGAATTGTTTCTCTTCCAAAACTCGTGAAGACTTCATCGGCGTGATGATGATGATGTTCATGGTGTCCACAATCACAGTCGTGTTCTTCATGTTCATGATGATGACCATGTTCGTGGTGATGTCCACAAGTAGGACAAATATCTGCTTCCTTCATTAAGATATCTTCTAAAGTATCTTTGTTTTCAATAGCATTTATGATTGTTTGAGCAGAAAGATCATCCCAAGGTGTTGTGATAATATTAGCTTTATCATTACGTTGTTTGATAATATCAATACAAGTATTTAATTCATCTTGATCCATATTTTGTGTTCTACTTAAAATAAGTGTTGAAGCATATTCAATTTGATTATTAAAGAACTCGCCAAAGTTCACTGAATAAGTCATACATTTTTTAGCATCTATAACTGTCATAAAACTATTCAATTGAAGCTCATTATCTTCAATACTAACAACTGCTTGAATAACATCAGAAAGTTTACCAACTCCTGATGGTTCAATAATGATTCTATCAGGATGATAATCATGTACAACTTTCTTTAATGCTTCACTAAAATCACCAACCAATGAACAACAAATACAACCAGAATTCATCTCAGTAATTTCAACTCCAGAATTCTTTAAAAAAGATCCATCTATTCCAATCTCTCCAAATTCATTTTCAATCAAAACAATCTTTTCTTTATCAAAACCTTCACTAATTAATTTCTTAATTAATGTTGTTTTTCCAGCTCCTAAAAATCCAGATATAATATCAACTTTACTCATTATAAAACCTTCTTTCTTTTTTTGTATTATATCACTGCAATCATTTCCAATCAAATAAAACGATTACACATAAAGAATACAAATAGTGACAAATCATAACATTATATATAAGATAATCAATTAAAAATAAAGATTGTTATAAAATATAGATTTGCTAAAAGCATATCAATGAGATATAATTAATAAAGAAAATATCTTTTAAAAAAGAAATTCTTAAATTTTTTGTGTATATAGAAGTAGGAGGTGTTTTATGTTGAAGAAAAGTACTATTAAAGAACAATCGCTCGTTTATTTTATTAATTCTATAAAGAAAGAAATTTGTTCTGATGATTTCTTTCATTATCTTATCGAAAATTCTCAAAGTGTTAGGCAATTGTTATGTCAATCGTTAATTGATGATGTTCTTATTAAGGAAACGGTGTTAGAAGATGTGCAGTCCTATCATAGTCTTAAGGGAGGTAAGAAACTCATTTTAGATATTGTCGCAAGTGATGAGGAAGGAAGGTATTATAATATTGAAATGCAAGTAGGAAGTATTGATGAAAATGATTTTATCAGATTTCAATGTTATAGTGCAAAATTATTAGAAAAACAAGAAAAGAAGGGAGAGGAGTATAGACAGATAAAGGATATTTATCAATTCATTATAAGTGATAAATTAATTGGTGATCTCAATCGGTATCAGCATGATTTTCATATGTATGACCATAAACATTGTGTGTCCTTACCTTACCATAAGATTCATACAAGAATTATACAACTACCTAAGATAGAGGAAATGTTAATGTCGAATGATAGAGTTCAACCAATTGATGAAGTGATGTATATGTTTGCAACTGGGAAAAAATATAAGAAGGAGGCGTGTGAAGAGGTGAACATAATGTGGGAAGCGTATAGTCGATATGTACAGTCTGATAGATTTTTAAGTGACTATGCTGAGTTTAGAGATGAGATGTTGTATCGTTCAAAGATGAGTAGTGCTAAAGAGAATGGTGAAAAAGAAATTCTTAAAATTATGTTAAAAACAAAATATCAAGAAGAGTGTGATTGGTTAGATCGTTGTACAACAAAGCAGCGTCAACATATTGCAGAAATTATTTTTAAAGATATGACTTTAGAAGAATTAAAAAAACAAGCTTTAGAGTCATAAATAAATAGGAATATCTTTTGGTATTCCTATTTATTATTTCTTACTTTTGTATGGAGAGTTAAGTATATGAGTTATTTTGATTGTCAAAAGGATAACTTCGCAATATAATAACTTAAAAAGGGGGAATTATCATGATAGATGGACACATTCATTTAGAAAATGGATCACTCACAAAAGAATATGTATTGGAGTTTGTAGAAGAGGCAAATAAAAAGGGTATATCACAAATTCAAATATTAGATCATACACATCGCTTTATTGAGTTTGAACCTATTTATAAAGAATTAAAAGAATACGAAGTTCAAAAGACTTGGTTAGAGAATAAAAAGATGAAATTCAAGGATCATGTACAAGACTTTATTGAACTTATGCAAAGTATTAAGGCTATGGATTTACCAGTTAAAGTGACTTATGGATTAGAAGTATGTTATGTTCCACAACATGAATCTTATATAAGAGATGTTTTATCAAGATATCAATTTGATTTTATAGTAGGGGCTATTCATTCAGTTGATGGAATCTTATATGATATGGGATTTTCTAAAGAATTATTATGGAGTCAATATGATGTGAATCATATTTATAAGAGATATTATGAATTGGTATGTCAGTTAATTGAATCTGATTTATTTACACAACTAGCACATCCTGATCAAATTAAGTTATTTGAAATATATCCAACATATGATTTAAAACCAACATATGAAAAGATAGCTCAATTATTAAATGAGCATCATATGAAAGCAGAAAATAATGTGGGCTGCTATTATCGATATAATCATCCTGATATGGGGATATCAGATGAACTCTTAAATATATTTAAAGAAAATCATGTTGAACTTATTACAACCTCAGATGCACATAAACCAAGTGATGTAGGAAGTTATATCAAAGAAGCGACTTTAAGAAATAACAGATAATCGCAAGGGAGACTGTTTTAAATGTAATAAATAAATGATTTTTGATGGCGGTCCACCTAAAAATGCTGAGAGAAACAATTGTGTTGTTATGAAAGAAGTGCATTATATGGATGAAGAAGGAACATGAAGGAGATAAGTTTCCAGAAGACTTCCTAGAGGATAAAATCCTAGATAACTTTATATTCTTTAATACCATAACAACCTTATCAGAGAACTATGACTAGGATAAAGACTTATCTACAAATAAAGATGTTTATGTTGATAAAACCAATAAAGACTATATTTATTTAAAATATGAAGAAAACAAGTTCATTAAATTTAAACTTGTTTCTAATTAATAATTATAATGATAAAAAGAACTCTGTTCAAAGTCTGGGATAGAATTCTTTTTATTATACTCAATGATTTTAATTGATACTTGCTATAGGAATAAGTAATGAAACAATAAATTCATTATTCCCTACAGATATCTCAAAAGTGCCTTGATGCTTTTCAACAATGTTCTTAATTATTGTCAAACCAAAGCCGTGGTTTTCGTTGTCTTGTTTAGTGGTTTTAATATTATTGATATCTATAGAATCTTGAATAGTGTTTTTAATCACAAAGATATAAAAATCAGTTGTTTGTTGAATAGATAAGGAAATGTTTTTGTCATTGTTGTGATGACTTAAATATTCAATCGCATTATCTAAAGTATTTCCAATTAAAGAAATGAGATCATGATTATCAATATTCAATTGATTAAATTGAAATTGAAAATCAAAGTGAATATCAGGATGATGATATATTTTGTTGTTACAAATTGCATTAATAACTTCATTATTTGTATCAACACTTTTCTTATATAATACATCTGTATGAAGTCCAGTAATAAATTCAGATGCTTCATGATATTTTTGTTCTTTTAAGAGATATTCTAAAGTTAGAATTTGATTTTTCATTTCATGTCTGATATGCATAATATCAATATCGTTCTGTGCTTTGATTTCTTGATTCTCGTTTTTCATATGAATAAGCTGTTCTTGTTGTTTTAAATCAAGAACATTTTTCTGTGTTTGTTTGTATTCTTTGGAAATAGAAAATAGGAGAAAGGTCATTCCTATTAATTCCATAAAGATAAGCAAGAATTGATAGGATTGTGTTGATTCAAGCAAAACAATAACTGCACTATAAAGAAAAGCAATACTAAGAATTAATAATAGTGCAGAACGAACTAATAAATTTGTATTAAATGTGTTTAGTTTTTCTTTCATGGACATAGACTCCTTTTGAGAAATAAAGATAAGAATAGTCATTATAAATAAAGGAATTGCTTTGATAAATATTATTTCCATCTGACTGAAATAATGATAGAAGATTTGAAAAGAAACAACTTGTAGTAGATAGAGTATTGAAAAGTAAATACATACTATCGATAACATCTTTTTTTCTTTTCTATATAAACAAAGGGAAACAAGCAAGTATGAACTTAATGATAATAAGCAGTATTGTGAGTCAACTATAAATGATATTTCAATAATTTGATATAAAGCAAATGCAAGAATAATAGTTAAGAAAAAACTGAATACTTTTTGAACTTTAAGATGAAAGAAGATGTTCATAAAGAATAGGAGAAGAAATGCTTCTATAATACAAACTATAATATTAAACATGTTTATACTTCTCCAATGTAAATTTTTGATACATTTGATAAACATCTTTTCTTTTTCCTTTAGGGATCTCTATTTCAAGATTATCTATGATTATAATACCTTCTTTCATTGATTGAATATAATGCATATTGACAATATAACGATTGTTAATATATATGAATGCTGAATTATCAATAGAGTCAAAAACTTTCTTAAGACTACTTATATAGAGTTGGATATATTGATTTTTATGTTTCATGAATATTTTTCTATCTTCGTATTCAATATAATGAATATCCTTATATAAAAGAGATAACTGACCTTCCTCACTCGGAAGAATTAATTGAGTGTTTTGTGTTAACTTATTGATTAGTGAGTCTAATGTTTTTGGTAATAAAACTTCTATCTCATCTTTTAAAATATATTTATAGACATTATAACCAAAGGCATCTTTCATAAAAGATGAGTGAGAGGTAATGAATATAATATAAGGAACGTTTTGAGATTCTTGGAGTTTTTTTGATAATGAGATACCATCTTGTTCATCAATTTCGATATCAAGAAAAACAATATCAAAAACATATTGCTCAAATTCATCAAGAAAACTTTGACTAAATGTATATTCATGAATCTGATATTCAAAAGTTTTATCCATAAAGGAGATTGTTATAATGTTGTGAATTTTATTTATATCATATTTATTATCGTCGCATATACCTATATGTATCATAATCTCAACCCCTTTATTTATTTTAGCATATATGTTCAATGAAACGAACGATTTATTCAAATTTATAAAAAAGATTTAATTGTATATTATAATTATATTAAAGAAAGTGAGAATACTCATAAAATAAAAGAGGAGGAAAGAAAATGAAAAAGAAAATTTTATGTTTATTAGCAATGGGAATGGTTTTTGGAAATCTACTTGTGAATGTTTCGGCAAATGGGATTCAAATAGGAAGTGGTGGATTAAAACATAGTCCACTATATGAAGAGTATAAAAAAGCGGAGAAAGGGGACGTTATAGTAAGCGAGGGGAATCTTTATGAAGAGATGACATCAAATAGACTTAGAAATTCTGCTCAACCTGGCTTAGAAGATTTCAAGGAAATTCTTGAAGTGGCTAACGGGGATAATGAATTAATAAAAGTTGCGGGATATGATGATTTAACATATGATGCTGTGATAGCTTATGATGAGCAAACGAAGACAAGCATTTATATGGAAACAACCAAGGAGAGTGAACCGATATATTTAGAAGTAAACGATTGTATTTATTATCTCAAATACGAAGGCTTTAAAGTTTATTTGGTTTCTGAAAATGGAAATAAATTATTAATATCGGAAACTTTCTACAATGAATCGAAAAAAGTTGAGACGGATAAATCGCGTGCAAGTGCTTTAAAAGATACTGTATATACATCTAGTAATGACAAGGCGTATTCAAAAGATATAGGACCAATGAGCACTACAAATAAATCTTTATTAAAGGCAGTGAGTTTACTGGGGCAGGCGGCTGGCTGGATTAAAGCAAGTCATCCAATTATTGGAGCGATTAGTGTGGTATGTAAGGTAGGAGTCAAAGTCGGAGACACGTTTTATCAAACTTTTTATATTAGATTTTGGCGAGCACAACAAATAAACGTAGTTGGTGGATTAACACGTAATAAGGAGCGTTGGTTTAGTTCTAGCAATTGTTCAAATTCATCGCATGTTAAAAACCATACAGCATATTTTAATTCGACTAGACCAGGATATTAAATAAAATAAGAAGGAAGCGATTTAAATGAAAAACAAAACATTAATATCTAGTTATATGATTATATTTGCGATTATTACTTATCTATTCTTAATAGGTGGAAATATTCAAACATACTTAACTAATAAAATTGTATTTATGTTTGATGTTTATCAAATTATAAGTAGTTTATTGATGATAGGCGGATTAATTCTTTTGTTAAAGAAAAAGAAAGTAGGATTAGGAATTATTTGGATACTCACACTTATTATGGTAGGTGTACACATTTATATGGGCGGATTTGGTTTTATGAATATAGGAGAGGTCTTTATAACAGCAATCGTTAGTGCAATGGTTATGTATGAATATAAGAAGTTAGATTAGAATTCTAGAAATAGAGTTCTTTTTTTAGTTTTATGACATAGAATGATAGAAATATTGAAGTAATTGTGCTACTTTGTATACAATCTTAAAAAAAGTATAAACAAATTTGTGTTTTTTTATAAAAATACTAGACAAATTTGTTTATTTCAAATATAATGACTTCAATATTAAAGAGGAGGACGTCAAAATGACACAAAAAAGAGTATTTAATTTTTCTGCAGGTCCATCAATGTTACCTGTAAAAGTTTTAGAAGAAATTGCAGCTCAAATGTTAAACTATCAAGATAGTGGAATGAGCGTAATGGAAATGAGTCATCGATCATCGTCCTATCTAGCAATCTTTAATGAAACAAAAGATTTATTAAAGAAGGTTATGAATATACCTGATAACTATAAAATTTTATTTATTCAAGGTGGAGCAACTCAACAGTTCTCTACAATTCCATTGAACTTAATGAAAAATGGAAAGGCTGATTATATTGTAACTGGAGCATTCTCTAAGAAAAGTGCTCAAGAAGCTAAGAAATTTGGAGATGTACACATTGCATATAATGGTGCGGACAATAAATTTAAACATATACCTACACAAGATGAATTAGACTTAAGAGATGATGCGTCTTATGTTCATTTATGTTCTAATAACACAATTTTTGGAACTGAATGGAAATATGTACCTGATACAAAAGGAATTCCTGTTGTAGCAGATATGTCATCAAATATTTTATCTAAACCAATCAATGTTGCTGATTATGGTATGATTTATGCTGGAGCACAAAAGAATATGGGTATTGCTGGTTTAGGTGTTGTCATTGTAAGAGAAGATTTAATTGCGGATCATAAGGATAATATTCCTGTGTTAATGGAATATGATACGATTGCTGAAAATGATTCTATGTATAATACACCACCAACATTCTCTATCTATGTATTAGGAGAAATGCTTAAATGGATTGATGGTTTAGGTGGATTAGAAGCAATGCATAAGAAAAATGAAGAAAAAGCTGATTTACTATATAACTATTTAGATTCATCTGATTTCTATAAAGCACACAGTGATGAAGATAATCGTTCATTAATGAATGTTACATTTACTTGCCCTGATGCAGATTTAGATGCTAAGTTTGTAAAGGCTTCTATTGCTGCTGGGATGACAAACTTAAAAGGACATCGTTCTGTTGGAGGTATTAGAGCATCTATTTATAATGCTATGCCAATAGATGGAGTTCAAACATTAGTTGAATTTATGAAAAAATTTGAAGAAGACAATAAATAGGAGATAATTATGTATAAGATAAAGCAATTAAATAAAATTGCCCAAATTGGTCTTGATATCTTTGATGATCAATATCAAGTTGTGGAAGATGGAAATGATGAAGATGGTGTATTGGTGCGTTCTGCAGCAATGCATGATTATGATATGAATCCAAATCTAAAAGCAATCGCAAGAGCGGGGGCTGGTGTTAACAATATTCCAGTTGAAGAATGTAGTGATAAAGGAATTGTTGTATTCAATACACCAGGGGCTAATGCAAATGCTGTTAAAGAATTGGTACTATGTGGGCTCTTCTTGTCATCACGTAAAGTCGTCGAGGGGATTGACTGGGTGAAAACCTTAAAGGGGAACGATGATGTCGCTAAATTGGTTGAAAAGGGAAAAAGCCAATTTGTTGGGCCAGAATTAGAAGGTAAGAAGTTAGGGATTATTGGTTTAGGTGCTATAGGGGTAAATGTAGCAAATGCAGCTATTAAGTTAGGAATGGAAGTATATGGTTTTGATCCATATATTTCTGTGAATGCTGCATGGGGGATGAGCAAATGGGTAAAACATGCACAAAATGCTGAAACTCTTTTTGCAGAATGTGATTATATTACATTACATGCTCCTAGTACAAAAGAAACAAAAGGAATTATCAATAAAGACAGTATTGCATTAATGAAAGATGATGTTCGTATTTTAAACTTTGCAAGAGCAGATCTTGTGAATTCAGAAGACATCTTAGATGCAATTGCCAATAAGAAAGTTGCAAAATATATTACAGACTTTGCAACACCAGATTTAGTTGATGTTGAAAATGTGATTGCGATACCACACTTAGGTGCTTCTACCCCTGAATCAGAAGATAACTGTGCGCGTATGGCAGTAAGAGAGATAAAAGATTATTTAGAGAGTGGTAATATTGTGAATTCAGTTAACTTCCCAAATATTAACGAACCACGTACCACAAAATATCGTATTTGTTTGATCCATAAAAATGTACCAAACATGTTAGCACAATTTGCTACTCTTCTAGCTAATCAAGAAATTAACATTGAAAATATGGTTAATAAAGCAAAAGGGGATTATGCTTATACTATTATTGAAACAAATGATACTGTGGGGACAGCAGAGTTTGAATCATTAGAAAATGTTATTAAAGTAAGAGTTGTTTAATGGTCAATAATGAATAAGAAGGTCTTAACTGTTTATTCGTTAGGGCCTTTTTTTAATCAATAGATAAATAGGTTGAATTTGGAATGCTTATAGAATAAAAATAAGGAAGATAAAGTCATATGAAAAGTCACTTTATGTAGAACAATGTAGGAATTATAAAAAGTATATGATAGAATAGATAAAAGGGGATGAGTTTTATGAAGAAAATTCTTTTGTTTTTAGGGGTTAGTTTATTAATAGTGGGGTGTCAATCTCAAGAAGTGAAAAGAGAAAGTATGGAAGCATCTCATACATATACTATTGAAAATGACATAGATTTTAGAATAGAGAAAACACAAGTTATTAATCGTATTTCGCCTAGTAATAAAAATAAAGACTATAAGTATATAGAGGCTAAGGATGATCATCAATTTATAGATATTATCTTAAAGACAAAAAACTTAACAGATAAAGAAATGAATATTCAAGATATCTATAGTGGGACTTTCCGTATTGATAGACAAGCTTATGATGTAAAGGTTGCTATTGAATCAGATAACTATACCCAAATGAGTACAACAGATTCATTAAAATCAAACCAAGAAAGATATATTCATATTTATTGTGAAGTACCTACAACACTTACTGAAACAGAAGTAACAGTAGAAATAGATGTTCATAAAGATAAACAATATAAATATGTATTTCAAACAGAAAAACCAATCATTGATAATGATATTAAATCGGTTGGAGATACACTTGTGTTTAAACAAACACAAGTGGAAGTTAAGAATTTAATACAAACAAAGAAGATTGAACCTTCTCAAAAAGGTTTCTTCTATAGTTATATTCCAGTAGATAATCAAGATGAAACATTTGTAGTTTTACAATTAGATGTTAAGAACTTAACTGAACAATCATTTGATCCTTCAGATTATATGTATTGTGAATATATTACTGGTGAAACAGTTGTTAAATCTAATGTGATTATAGAAAGTGATAATCATGAATCTATATCTAAAAAAGGTACAATTGCGGCTGGTCAAACAAGGACAATTTATTTAACAATGGCTATTAATGATTCTTTGTTGAATAAAGAGTCAAAGATTGAGTTATTTGTTGAAGGAGAAACAATAACTATTCAAAAGTAGGGGAACCTACTTTTTTTAATGGCTTATTTGAATAAGAAATTTTAGGAATGTTTTTTCTTGACATCTGTGATAGTGAGTGTTATTCTAATTGTGAAGTTAGTCACGACTAACTAATTATTTCTATGAAAAGTTAGCAAAAACTAACTAGGAGGTGCTCATATGCCATTAACATATGCAAGTATTGGACAAATGAATAAAGTTATTAAGGTCAAAGGACAAGAAAAAGTGAAAAAGTTCTTAGAGAGTTTAGGTTTTGTTGAGGGAAGTGATGTAGTGATTGTTTCTCAATTGTCTGGTAATGTGATTGTGAATATTAAGCAAACAAGAGTAGCTATTAGTAAAGAGATGGCTAATAAAATTATTGTTAAGGAGGGGTAGTGTGAATACTTTAAATTTAGTAAAGTTAAATCAAACTGTTAAAGTTGTAAAACTTCATGGTGAAGGAGCAACAAAGAGAAGAATTATGGATATGGGAATTACAAAAGGTGTTGATGTTTCTATTCGTAAAGTTGCACCACTGGGGGATCCTATTGAAGTTACAGTCAGAGGATATGAATTATCATTAAGAAAAGCTGATGCACAAATGATAGAAGTGCAATAGCTATTATTTTTACAGATAGGTTAGCATTAACTAACCAAGGAGGATATAAGATGAAAATAGCATTAGCAGGTAATCCGAATTGTGGGAAAACAACATTATTTAATGCATTAACTGGTTCTAATCAATTTGTTGGTAACTGGCCAGGTGTAACGGTTGAAAAGAAAGAGGGGAAACTAAGATATAATCAAGATATTATTATCACTGATTTACCAGGTATCTATTCTTTATCACCATATACATTAGAAGAAGTGGTAGCAAGAAACTATTTAATTGATGAACGTGTTGATGTGATTTTAAATATTATTGATGGAACAAACTTAGAAAGAAATTTATATTTAACAACACAATTATTAGAGTTAGGAACACCTGTTGTTATAGCGATTAATATGATGGATGTTGTTAGAAAAAATGGTGATAAGGTTGATATTCAACAGTTATCAAAAGAATTAGGTTGTCCTATTGTTGAAATATCAGCACTAAAGAATGAAGGTATTAAAGAGTTATCGGATAAAGCTATTCAAACATTAAAGTATAAGTCTTTTGAATCAAAGCATCGTTATTCTTTAGAAATAGAACAAGCAATTGAAGAGATTAGTAAGGATTTACCTCATACTATTGTTCCATCTCAAAAAAGATTCTTTGCGATTAAAGTCTTTGAAAGAGATGAAAAAATTCTTCAAAAGATAAACAAAGAATTAGATGTTGAAAATATTATTAAGAGATTAGAAGATCAAGAAGAAGATGATAGTGAAAGTATTATTACCAATGAAAGATATCAATATATTACTTCTATGATTGATGGTAGTTATTATAGAAATAATAAAAACCAATTATCATTATCAGATAAAATAGATAGAATTGTAACAAACCGTTTCTTGGCATTACCTATCTTTGCATTGGTTATGTATATTGTATACTATGTTTCTGTTTCAACAGTTGGAGCATGGGTAACTGATTTTGTGAATGATGGAGTCTTTGGTGAAGGATTTGAATTGTTAGGAAATATGATACCTTCTATTCCAGCTATGATAGAATCATTATTAGTATCAATTGGAACTGCTGATTGGTTAATCGGATTAATTAATAATGGAATTGTTGCTGGAGTTGGAGCAGTATTAGGCTTTGTTCCACAAATGTTTGTTTTATTTGCTTTCCTTGCTTTTCTAGAAGGTTGTGGATATATGGCAAGAATTGCATTTATCATGGATAGAATATTTAGAAAGTTTGGTTTGTCAGGAAAATCATTTATACCGATGTTAATCGGAACTGGTTGTGGTGTTCCTGGAATTATGGCTTCTCGTACAATTGAGAGTGATCGTGATCGTAAGATGACAATTATGACAACGACATTTATTCCATGTTCAGCGAAACTACCAATTATTGCTTTAATTGCAGGAGCATTGTTTGGTGGTGCGAGTTGGGTAGCACCAAGTGCTTATTTTGTTGGGATGTTAGCGATTATTATTTCTGGAGTTATTTTAAAGAAAACGAAGATGTTTAGTGGAGATCCCTCTCCATTTGTTATGGAATTACCTGCTTATCATATGCCGACTTTTACAAATATCTTAAGAAGCATGTGGGAAAGAGGTTATTCATTTATTAAGAAAGCTGGAACAATTATTCTTCTTTCTTCTATCTTTATTTGGTTTACATCATATTTTGGTTATGTTGATGGACAGTTTAGAATGTTAGAAGATAGTGAATTAAGTTATAGTCTCCTAGCTTCTATTGGAACAATGATTGCTTGGATCTTTACACCTTTAGGGTTTGGTAATTGGGAAGCAGCAGTCGCAACAATTACAGGATTAGTTGCAAAAGAGAATGTTGTTGGAACATTTGGAATTCTTTATGGATTTGCTGAAGTTGCTGAAGATGGAGCGGAATATTGGACTGTATTAGCAACATCATTTACTGTTGCATCTGCTTATGCATTCTTAGTCTTTAATTTATTATGTGCACCTTGTTTTGCAGCTATTGGAGCAATGAAAAGAGAAATGAATAATACAAAGTGGTTTGTATTTGCAATAGCTTATCAAACAGGCTTTGCTTATATAATGGCATTTATTGTTTATCAGGTTGGAACTTTCTTATTAACAAGTACTGTATCAATCGGATTTATTATTGCATGTTTATTGATTCTTGGAATTATCTATTTATTGATAAGACCATATAAAGAAGCTCAATCTTTGAAAGAAGGAATGTTATATGATTAGTTTTATATTTAACAACTTATCAACAATTATAGTTGCAGTTTTTCTCCTATCTATTGTTGTGATGATTATAAAAAGCCAGATCAAAACAAAACATACATGTGGCTGTGGTTGTTCAAGTTGCCCAATGGCAGGGAAATGTCATACAAAGGAGTAATCTTATTGATTACTTTTTTTATATTTATGATATAGAAATGTAAAGTTATAATGCTTTTTAAATAATCGTTTTACCAAAACTTATTATAAAGTTTACATAAACTAAAGAGTTGATAATTCTATTTATGATAAATTAATGGTGTGCTTTATGTACAAAATTTAAGGGATGGGGAAGATTATGAAAAAAAGAAAAAAGATAATTATGAATAGCGTTTTGTGTCTTGCGACTGTATCAACAATGCTAATGGGACAAGATAGTCTCTTATTAAAAACTTATGCGCAAGATACATATATTAGTATAAAAGGAGATACACATGTAGGTTCATTTAAGGTAGATAGTTTAACACTTCAACCAGGTGAAACAACATCATCAGTTAATTTGAATTGGTATGCACCAGCAGGTACAACACAGGCAAAAGTGCAATTTGGAGATAAGGTTTACACGGTGACTCCTCAAGCGTTAACAACACCAACATTCGTTGATAATGCTAAGTATACAGATACAGGCAAACTTGCTTGTAAGATAAGTATAAATAACTTACAACCTAATACTGAATATACATATTATATAACGCATGATAATGATGCGACTTGGTCAAATGAGTATACATATAAAACACCTTCTGCTGATCAATTTACATTTGGGTTTACAAGTGATCCACAAATCCAAGAAAGAGGAGACACTGATAATAAAGGATGGAATCCAAGTGATGGAACAAATCAAACAGGATGGGCAACAATGTTAAATACATTAGAAAAACAAAATGTTGATTTGATTGTTTCAGCAGGAGATCAAGTAGAAGATCAAAGCTGGGGAAAATCAAGTGAATATAATGCTTTCTTTGCACCAAATCAAATGACATCAATTCCTTATGCTCCAGCAGTAGGAAATCATGATAGACATTATATGTTTGCTGATCATTTTAACTTACCTAACCAAGTGTCTTTAAGTGAGATAAAAACAACATTTAGAGGACAAAATAGTGGAACAAGTCAAAGTCATGGGAATTATATTCAAGCAACTGAAAGTGAAGTAACAAATTCTTCTAATTCAAATGGTGTAACACCTAATGCAGAGGGACAATATGATTTTACAGAACGTCGTGAAATGGAAACAAACGGAAACTATTACTATTTATATAATAATGTTCTGTTTGTGACATTAAATACAAGTGCTTATCCAGGTGGAAATGATGAAGAAAACGCAGCAAATGCAGCTGTTTCTAGTGCTTCAAAAGATAATTCTGAAGCTGAAGGTATAGTTAATAATTTCCGTAAAACTTTAACAAGTGCAACATCAGAGTATAAAGATCAATATCAATGGATTGTTGTAACACATCACAAATCAACACAAACAGTTGCAAAGCATGCTGCTGATAGTGATATTGAAAATTACGTTGATGCTGGTTTTGAAACAGTTATGGATGATTTTAAAGTTGATTTTGTATTAGGTGGACATGATCATGTTTATTCTCGTAGTTATGTTTTAAAAGATGGTCAAAGAAATAGTGAAAAATTAGATAATATTCATGATGCTGATGGAACTATTTATATAACTGGAAACTGTTCATCAGATATGCAGTACTATACGCCATTTGAAAAGCTAGATAAAGAAAATAATGCTGATTATCCTATTTTAGCTAATGGTGAAAAAGGTTCACAAGCTTATTTAAAAGGTGATTCACTACCAATAGGTAATCAAGAATGGAATCAAGAATATAGTCCAAGTTATGCATTGTTTAATGTAGAAGGTAATGAAATATCTGTGAAGGTTTATAACTTAGATGGTGATAGTACGTCACCAACAAGTAAAGAAATTGATTCTTTTACAGTTAGTAAAAATACTGATGGTGGAGATAAAACAACAGGTTTTGAAAATGATTCAGCTTTATTAAAAGTACAACAAGCAGCTCGTTACAATTCTGGAACAACGAATGCTGATGGTGGAGTTACAGAAATCATTGATTATAACCATGATACTGGGTGGGCATATGTTGTTAATGGTCAATCAGGAAATTTAACAGCTATTGCGATTAAAGATATTGAAAAGAAGAATAAAGTTGATTTATTAGATGGTTATGATATTGATATAAAATCAATGGTTCAAGAAAATGGTTTTAAATATGGAGATATGACATCTGTTGCAGTTAGTCGTGATGGTAAAACACTAGCTGTTGCTATTCAAGCAGAAGCAACAAATGATACTGGTAGAATAGCTTTGTTTACATGTAACAAAGATGGGACATTAACTCTAAAGAAAATCTTTGAAGTAGGAGTTCAACCAGACATGGTCATCTTTACAAAAGATGATAAACAAATCTTATCAGCTAACGAAGGAGAACCTCGTGATGGTTATATTGGAGCAGTTGATCCAAAGGGAAGTATAAGTGTTATTAATACACAAACAGATCAAGTTAAAAATGTCGATTTCACGCAATTTGATAGTCAACGTGATGAACTTGTAGAAAAAGGTATTGTTATTAAGAAAGATGCTCTTCCATCAACTGATTTTGAACCTGAATATATTGCTGTAAGTGATACAAAAGCTTATATTACTTTACAAGAAGCGAATGCTATTGCAATGTTAGATTTAGAAAGTTTAACAATAGAAGATATCTATTCAGTTGGGTTTGAAGATTATAGTAAAGTTGCTATTGATATAGATAAAAAAGATGAGAAGTATAATCCAAAAACATATTCATCATTAAAAGGAATACGTATGCCTGATGCTATATCTGTTTATACAGTCAATGGTGTTGATTATTTAATGACAGCAAATGAAGGTGATAGTAGAGAATGGAGTGATTATTTAAATGAAGTTGAAGTGAATTTTGGAAAAAATCAAACATCACCAACTGGTTTAATAACATCAGAAAATAGTGGCTTAACAGGGAAAGTTGTTTTCTTTGATACAGATGATTATGATGGACTTAATAAAGATAATGATTACTTATTTGGTGGAAGATCTTCAACTATGTTTAAGGTTGCAAATCAATCATTACAAGAAGTTTATACAACAGGTAATGATTTTGAAAGTAAGACTGCAAGTTATTTAAAAGAATATTTCAATTGTTCTAATGATAATAATACTATTGATGATCGTTCTGGTAAAAAAGGTCCAGAGGCAGAAGGAATTACAATTGGTCAAATTGATAATAAAACATTTGTATTTATAGGATTAGAGAGAATAGGTGGAGTTATGGTATATGATATTACTAATCCTGAAAAACCATCATTTGTTAATTACATAAATTCTCGTGATTTTAGTCAAGATATTTTAGGCGATGACTCACCAGAAGGAATGCGTTTTGTTTCAGCTAGCGAAAGTAAAACTGGACAACCGCAATTGTTTGTTGCTTATGAAGTATCAGGAACAGTAGGAGTATATGATTTAACTCTTGTTAAAGATGATAATGCAGAAAGCAATAAACCAAATGATGATAGCAATGTAGATAGTGATAACAAAGGTGATATTGATATTGATACAAGTATCAAAGATGATACTAGTAAAGATAATCAAAATAATACAACAGTTAAAACATGGGATGATAATCACATGGCCATTGGGTTAATAGGATTAACTGTTTCAGCAGCAATCATTGCTTTTATTAATAAGAAAAAATTAATAAGTTAAAAAATCAAAATACAATAAGAAAATACTCTATCCATTTTATGTGATAGAGTATTTTTAAATGTAAGCTAAGCTTTTATTTCGTTAAGTAGCCATTCGATTTGTGTTTTTGCGATCATTTCAAACTCTAATTGATATTTACCAGCAATCGCCTCTTTGCTTTTAAATAAAAAATCAATTAAAGAAGAAACACCATATATAAAAGATACTGTTGCGAGTTTAGGATCTAAATCTGCTTTTACACTACCATCGTGGAAGTGCTCTGCTAATAAGGTTACAACATCACCAGGTTTAATATGATGAGTATTATAAGGGTTCTTATAGTTATAATCCTTTTTATAACTCGCTTGCATATATATAGAACCGAATATTTCCATAAACACAGGATAATAAACATTTTCATTATACAGTGAAAGAATAGTATAAGCATAAGACTTCATCTTCTCATAAGTTGTATGAGATTGATTGATAGCTGCTATGCATTTTTCATACATATCAGTTTGATGACGAAAGAAAATAGACCACAGAATATCTTCTTTATCACGAAAATAATTATATATTGTTGCACGTGTAATATCACAACTCTTTGCAATATTAACAATTGAAACATTCTCTATCCCTTTTTCAATACATAGTTCTTGTGTTTGATCTAAAATAAAATCCATTTGATTTTGATAATGATTTTGATATTTTTTAGCCATATAAATTCCCCCTACAAAGTATTTTATATCATTTCTTTATAAAAAACTATCAATTTTTTACATAATGTATAATTTACGAACACTTAATCAAATTTTAACACTATGTATAAAATTTAGTGCTATGATAAGCGTGTCATTTGAAAGGGAGGAAATTCAAAATGAAAAAACTAAAAAAATTAATAATGTTATCGTTAGCAATGATTTGTATATTATCAACTGCAGGGTGTGCAGCTTCTGGTGAAGAGAGTACAGCAAATAAATGGCCAGATAAAATTGTGTTAGCACAAATGCCAAATGAAAACAATCCAGATGCTGATTCACAACACAAGAAATTTGGAGAAGCTTTAGCAAAGTATTTAGGTATTGAAGTAGAAGCAGTAGAAGGAACTGAATATACTGCTGGTATTGAAGGTATGGCAAATAAGAAAGTTGATGTTATGTTAGTTTCACCAATGAGTTATTTCCAAGCAAAAGAAAGAGCAAATGCAGAGTTATTAGTGTCTACACCAACTGCTGCAGATTACAAGACAGCTTTTATTACAAAAGCAGATAGAAGTGATATCAATACAATTGGTGATTTAAAAGGAAAGACATTTGCATTTGTTGATCAATCTTCATCATCAGGTTATTTATATCCTAAAGCAAAACTTGTTAAGGATTTAAGTCTTGATACAGATAAATTAGAATCAAGTGGTTATTTCTTTAACACAGTTGCTTTCTCTGGCGGACATCCTACTTCATTAACTGGTGTTCTTATGGGTGATTATGATGGTGCGGCTGTCGCAAAATCAGTCATTACACAAATGGTAAAAGCAGGTCAATTAAAAGAAAGTGATATTAAAGTTGTTGGAGAAACAGATGTGATTCCTAATCCTTGTTATGTTGCAAGAGGAGACCTACCAACTGATTTAAAACAAAAAATCAAAGAGTTCTTCTTAACATATAGTGATGAAAGTTATTTTGAAGCAGTTCATAGTAGTAAAGATATTCGTTTTGTAGAAGTTCAAGAAAGTGCACTTAACCCAGCTAAAGAAATGTTAGACTTATTAAAAGTTGATTTAGGAGACAAATAAATGAATAAAGATATTCTAGAAATTAAAAATCTTAAAAAATCATATAATGAAACAACACATGCCTTACAAGGCATTGGTGTTTCATTTAAACCTGGTGAGTTTGTTGTAATTATTGGACCATCTGGAGCTGGTAAATCAACATTTATTAGATGTATTAATAGAATGATTGATCCTACTTGTGGAGAAGTTATCTTTGATGGTGTTAATATGGAAAAACTAAAAGGAAAAAGCTTAAGACATCAAAGAAGTCGTATTGGTATGATTTTTCAACATTATAATTTGATTGGTCGTACAAATGTGATTAAGAATGTTTTACATGGACGTTTAGGACATATGAGTTTTATTGATAGTTTATTTGGTCGCTTTTCTAAAAAAGATATTCAAGAAGCAGCAGAATTACTTAAACAAGTTGGTTTAGAAGAAAAGATGTATAAGAAGGCTAATGAGTTAAGTGGTGGACAAATGCAAAGAGTAGGGATATGTAGAGCTATTATTCAACATCCTAAAATCTTACTTGCTGATGAACCTATTGCATCTTTAGATCCTAACTCAGCAAATAAAGTTATGGATACTTTATATAAGATGACATGTGAAAGAGGATTAACATGTATTGTCAATCTTCATCAAGTTGATTTTGCTAAAAAATATGCAACAAGAATTCTTGGTATTAAGGGTGGAAAACTTGTTTATGATGGATCACCAGAAGAGTTAACAGAAGAAGTTATTCATGATATTTATAGAGGTAAAGAAGAACAAATGGTATTACAAGAAGCTCCTTATAAAATGCCTTTAAAAGAAGGAATTGTCAATGGATAATTATACATCAATCTTTATGCAATATAAAAAATTAATGATAACTCTTATCTTAGTTCTATTGTTTGGAATGAGTTGTTTATATCTAGAAATCAATCTTGTAGATATGATTCTTGGAGTTCCAACATTTGTATCATTCTTTGTAAGAAAGTTTCTACCACCAGACTTTTCAAATATTTCACAATATATCCCTGCCGTTGGAAAAACAGTATTATTTGCGATTGTAGGAACATATGTCTCAACATTCTTTTCTCTATTATGTGGAATGTTAATGAGTGAGATGACAAACCCTTTTGTCCCATTAAGAATGTTTGTGAGAGCTTTAATTTCATTCTTAAGAAATATTCCTGTCTTGATATGGGCAAGTTTATTAGTCTATGCTTTTGGTGTTGGAGAGATTGTAGGTTTATTAGCTTTAATTATAGCAACATTGGGGTTCTTATCACGTAGTTATTGTGATAGTTTAAATGAGATTTCAAATACAAAACTAGAGGCATTAAAGGCAAGCGGAGCAAATCGTTTACAAGTACTATGGCATGGACTGTTGCCATGCTTTGTTCCTAGTTTAATCAATTGGACATTATATTCTTTTGAAATTAATATTCGTGCATCAACAATTTTAGGTATGGTAGGTGCAGGGGGTATTGGGGTCCTTATTCAAACAAATATTAAATTATTTAAATACCATGAAGCTTGTGCCATTATCATTATTGTTGTGGCAATTGTCTTAATGACTGAGTTTATAACAAACAAAATAAGAGCAATGGTGTATTAAGGAGAAATTATGGATATAGTGAGAACAACAAATAAAGGAACTGGATTCAAATATCTAACCTTTATTATATTAGCAATCGTTATTTTTATTGGTAGTGTTGGATTATTACAATTAGATTTTACAAAGTTTATCACTCGTTTAGTTAATATCGGAGAAGTTGTTTCAAGAATGCTTGTTTTTGATATAACACTTGTTCCAAGTATATTAGCGGAAGTTTTGGTTTCTATATGTTTGGCATTAACTTCATTAATAGTAGGAGCTATGATTTCATTTGTATTAGCTGCTTTAGCAGCAGAGAACTTAACACCAAATAAATATTTATCAAGTTTTATCAAAGGATTTGTGGCAGTTATTCGTTCTATTCCTGCATTGGTTTGGATCTTGATGGTTGTTGCAAGCGTTGGATTTGGTAATACTGGAGGCATGATTGGTTTAATCTTTCCAACTGTTGGATATTTAACAAAGAGTTTTGCTGCTTCGTTAGAAGAGGCTGGATATGACAAAGTTGAAGCATTAAAGGCAACAGGTGCAAATTGGATAAATATTGTTTTAAGAGGCGTTGTTGTAGAAACAACACCACAATTAATATCCTGGCTTGCAATGCGTTTTGAAAATAATATTGCTGAAGGTATTTCACTTGGAATGGTTGGTGTTGGTGGAGTAGGATATTTATTAAATAAAGCCATTATGAAGTTTGATTATCCAAGTATATCTACAATCATTGTTGTTATCTTTGTCACAATGTTTATCTTTGAAATTGTAACAGTAAGAATTAAAAAGCAATTGCATACCAGCAAATAAGGAGAAAGAATGGAAAATATAATTCGTTTACCACTAGAGAATGCATATAATGTAAGAGAACTAGGTGGGTATTATTCAAACACTTATCAATCGACAAAGTGGCATAGATTTTTAAGAGCAGATGATATATCTTGCTTATCAGAAAGTGATATAGATTTTTTATTAGCGTATGGCGTAAACTCAGTTGTAGATTTAAGATCAGATGAGGAATGTCAACAATATCCTGATGCCTTAATCAATGTTGAAGGCATCAAGTATTATCATTATGCTTTTATGAAAGGGAATATTGCAGATGCAACAAGAGATTTGACAAGTATGCAAGATTTTGATCTTGGGGACTTCTATGTTGAACTTGTTAAAGATAAAGATATGGTAAGAGGTTTGTTAACAGTTATTGCTGATGCAGATGATGGATGCCTTTTATTCCATTGCTCAGCTGGAAAAGATAGAACAGGTGTATTAAGCATGTTATTGTTGATGATTGCTGGAGTAAGTATTGCAGATATTGAAGCAAATTATCAGTTGACGTATACTTATCTTAAAGAAAAACCAGGATTTATGGATATGATCCCTACTGATATGGATTTATCATGCATGTATTCTAAACCTGAAATGATTAGAAAAGCAATTGATTATATTGTGAGTGAATATGAAGATATACAAACATATTTAACCGCTTGTGGAATTTCTCATGAAGTTCTCTTGAGATTAAAAAGCAAATTATTATAAATAAAAAAGTAGATTTGTTTAATTTGAATTAACAAGGATATACTTGAAATATCACTAGTGTTATGCTAATATACTAGTGTGATGTGCAAATCATACTCAACATGATCGCGAAAAGCCAGAGGGTCGTAACCTCTGGCTTTTCTGTGCTTATGACTTGGTTTTCATTTTCTATCAAGCCACTTACATATGTAATACAAGGTAATCCCTGAAACTACAGATGTTACGATAGAAATAATTGTCGTGCAAATAACTTCACTCAACATGATCATCACCTCCTTACTTTGGAGATTCCAGTAACGAGGTTATTGTATCATGAAATAAAGTGTCGTGCGTCTCAATTTTATCCCTATTTTTCTCATGAAAATATCATTTTATATTGTGTTTCTCTTAGGAAACACTTTTTCTGTTGAGTATATAAATTAAAACTTTCTTTTAAAATTTCTTTCAACAAATATATAAGAACGATATAATCCAATCATTTGTAAACTTATCAATACAATAACAACCTTATCTTGACTTATATCTAAAGTTTGTAGTAGAAGATAAGATAAAACAAATTCAATAATTCCTATTACTAACCATATTTTTCCTCTTTCTTTTTGAGCATAATTCCAAGCATCTTAAGAAGATAAACTTCTCTTTGTACGATATCCAACAAAACTATTTATCTTCTTTGGCGGGAAAAAGAGAAAAAGCAAACCTGATATACTCATTAAAATAGGAATAAACAGAGATAATGATATTGTTATAATAGACATAGAATAAACCTTCTTTCTTTATATAATAGAGAGTTATGTTAAGTTTAAAACACAAATATTGTGGGCAAAAACAAACTTTTTAACAAAAAAATAAGCAAATAGGTATGTATTTAACATAAACTTAACATACTTTATACAAAACTGTGCTATTTCATAACACTTAAAAAAGTTAAACTGTGGGTGTCATGAAGGACGATGCTAAATGAAAGAAGGAAACAAAATGAAAAAATTAGGAACTTTATTATTAACTATGGTTTTAGGTTTAACATTAGTTGGATGTGGGGGAAGTGAAACTCCATCAACAACGACAAACTCAAATGTGAGTGGGAAAGTTACATTAAATGGTTCAACTTCAATGGAAAAATTAACAAATGCATTAAAAGAAGCAATTGTTGAAGATTATCCAAACATTCAATTAGAACCACAATTCACTGGTTCAAGTGCTGGTGTTGAAGCTGCAATTAATGGAACAGCAAATATTGGTAACTCATCTAGATCTTTAAAAGATGAAGAAAAAGCAAAAGGTTTAGTAGAAAACATTGTTGCGATTGATGGTATTGCAATTATCACTGATAAAGCAAATACAGCAACAAACTTAACAAAAGATCAATTAGTAAAGATTTACACTGGAGTTATCACTAACTGGAAAGAAGTTGGTGGAGCTGATCAAAAGATCGTTGTTGTAGGACGTGAATCTGGTTCAGGAACAAGAGGAGCTTTTGAAGAAATTTTATCAATCAAAGATAAATGTAAATATGCTAATGAATTAAATGAAACAGGTGCAGTTGTTGCAAAAGCACAAGCAACTCCTGGTGCAATTGGTTATGTATCATTAGACAACATTACAGATGCTGTAAAAGCTTTATCAATTGATGGTGTAGTAGCAAGTGAAGCAACAATCTTAGATGGAACTTACGCTTTACAAAGACCATTCGTAATGGCTACTAAAGGTGAAATCAAAGATCAAAGTGAACCTGTAAAAGCATTATTCGATTACATTGCTAGCGAAAAAGGGCAAGCAGTTATTAAAAAAGTTGGATTAATTCTTCCAAAGAAATAATTCATAGAGGAGTTTAACATGGAAAGAGACACGTTATCTATTTTAAGTAATAGAAAAACAAAGTCTATGGTAGAAAAGACAGCCGCGATGATTTTTCGTGGCTGTGCTGTTGTTTCTATCGTAGCAGTATTATCTATTACTGTTTATATGTTTATATCTGGGACACCAGCTATTTTTAAAGAAGGTTTATTAGAGATATTATTTGGGAGTGTTTGGGCGCCAACTGCTGATACTCCAAGTTTTGGTATTCTTTATATTATTTTGACTTCTATTGTCGGTGTATTTATTGCGATATGTATTGGTGTGCCAATTGGAGTTTTAACTGCAGTGAACATGGCTGAAATAGCGAATCCTAGAGTAAGAAAAATAATGAAGTCAGCAATTGAACTTCTTGCAGGAATTCCTTCAGTAGTTTATGGATTATTAGGTATTTTATTAATTAATCCATTTATGTATAAAATAGAATTAATGATTTTTGCAAATGATCCTACTCATCAATTTACAGGAGGATCAAACCTTATATCTGCTAT
>JAVWHX010000004.1:0-61099 GCA_036639875.1 Coprobacillus sp. | reverse complement strand
TGCACATCCAAAATAGACAAGCAAAGCATATAAACAAACCAAACCACAAATTCCCTTCATAGATAAGACTTTATCAATTGCAGATCTTTGTAAATACATTTTCTTAAATGCATTAATTGTATAAGTTCCTGCAATCAATAAAACAAATCCATCAACAATCTTATATACTGTTGAAAGAGGTAATGCTACTGCTGGATAAAGACTTATTGTATAGAAAACATCTCCATAAATAAATCCACCAATAAATGTTGCGATACCAAGCGAAATAAGCAATGCCCCCATTTTCTTCTTTCGCATAAGAACGCCTAACAATGTTAAGACAGCTCCTATTCCTAAATCCCCCAAAAAGATAATAAATACTGCATAATAGAGAAGTGCAAATGCAAGTGTAGCATCAATCTTATCAGATTGTTTAACTTTACTTATCATTTCAAATGGTTTTACAATTTTTATATTGTGTACAACAGTAGGTGCCTCTACTTCTTTATGGTCTAAAATATCAGAAGGTAATTCTTGATATTCAATACTTTGAATAGATGTAAAGTTTTGTTTAAACTCATCAACTCTAGATACTGGAATAAATCCATAAATAGCACACTTACTTTGATAATCCACAATAAAGATCTTATATTCTTCTAATCTCTTTAAGAAACAAGCAGTTGAATATAACTTCAATAAATCAACTTTTTGTGTTTCTCTTAAAATTGTAATCTTTTGATCCATACGAAGAATATATTCTTCCATCGCATGAACTTCATCTTGTAATTCTTTTTTTGCCCCTTCAAGTGTTCCATGAACAAATGATGGAATCTTAATTTCTTCAAATCCTAATGCTTGAAATATATTATCTACTTCTAACAATAAATTATTAGATACAATATAACAACACCAAACATAATGATGATCTTCACCTAATTTATTAAAGATAAATGGTCTTCCATCATAATATTTGATCTTATCAAGATTCGTACGTTTAAATCGTCCAAATCTAGCAGTAATATATTGACAACCATGCATTTGATCTAAATCAACATCAGATAATGATAATTTATTAACCATCTCTAAAGTTGTTTTATTCTCATCTCTTTCTAAAATTAATTGATCTTGAACTTCTTTAATCTTTTTGATTTCTTCTTCTAAACCTTTTAGATATTGATCACTCTTTTGATTATCAATACTACGTTCAGCAGCTAAATCATTGTGAAGTTCTAATTTTAAAACTGAAGCAATCTCAATAATTCTATCTGTTAGTTTTGTATAGACTTCATCTTTTTCAAAACTATGTACACCTTTTACATTATTAATAATCTTTGATGCAGATTGTGGATAATAATAATGTGAATCCTTTAGTTGGAATAACACTTCATCCAGATCACGTCTATCAAAAGTCAGATTTAACAACGTCATTTTTTCTATAGCCATAAATAACCCCCTAGTAGATTAACATCGATTCAATTTGACTCGGCGTCTCTCCATATCTTAAACCTTCAATAATATGTTTAAGATTGTCTATTTCTACTTGATATACAAACTTATACGTCATATATACCAATGCACTATCAGTTGAAAAACGCATAAAACGTTTTGCCAAATAATATCTAATCTTTTCCGTATAATATTCTATGTAGACAAACTCTTGATCATCTATATAGAGTTTATATGGAGAATCTGCAAGTTTCTTTAAGAACTCACTTGCATCTTTAGCCTCAATCAAATCATTCATAACTGATTTAGGAATACGACTGTGTTCCATAAATAATGTTTCACGAATTTGAGTAGGCGAAGCATTGAAGTATTTTTTTAAACGATATATCTTTGTAATATTCTGTAATTCAATAGAAGTATTGATCATTGTTAATAAATCTTTACGTTTTTTACCTTTAAATAATTTATTAACTGTAGCAACATACTCCTTATAATAAATATGCTTTAATTCTAATTCTAATAAGTTAGAATCTAGAGGTTCATCATCTTTTGGTTTAAACTTTAATAATGCATCATAATACTTTGTTCCTCTTAAAATAAGAAGAAGTCCTTCATAATCCATAATTGAAAGTAATCCATATAAATCAAAAGTTGTATATTTATTCAAATAATCAGGAATTTCTATTTCATATCCTGTGTAATAATCAGAAACAATTAATCTTGCTTTTGTTAGAATCAATTGAATCTCTAATTCAATCACACCAAGTTTATAAAATTCTAATTCTTTTTTTGAAGCGAATCTCATTAATCTATCTAATCTTAAAAAGATTTCTTTATTTAATAAAGATTCTAATTGACCACGGTGAACATTAACTTCTTTTAAATCAGATAATAATTCACTATAGACAGTATCACTTTTTAGATAAGCAACTAAATCATTAACGCTTCTTCTTTTTAATAGTTCTTCATAATTTTGCTCTGTTAATCTACGCGAATACATAGCTCTTGCTTTTGCAAGAATAGCATTAGATGAAAAAGAACTCATAAACTCACCTTCTCCCTATTTTCCTTTACAACGATCAACAATGGTAGAAACCCACTTATCTTTGTTTTTCTCATAAAGACTTGAGAGTTGATTAAGTGATTCTTTGTACTCTTGTTCATTTTCTACTTTTGTTTCTTGAATTTGATCTTCTAATTCTTTTTTGTGTGCATCAACTTTGACTTGATATTCTTTTACAAAAGAATCATAAATTTCTTTTTTCTTTTCACTCATTTTAGATTGAACATCTTGCTTTTTCTTCTTTGCTTCTTCAACCCTTGCAGAGTACTCTAAATCCACAGCAACAATGTCTTGAATAATCTTGTCCAAAACAATCCCTCCTCACTTTCTCTTATTTCCTCACATAGTTTACTCCTATTTTTTTGACATTTCAAGAAAAATAGTTTCTTTTAAAAAAAAGAAAAATCATGTGCATTTTTACACAAGAAACGATATTCTATAATTTGTATTTTTATGCGAAGATACAGCATAAATTCATAACTGCTGGCACCTCATATTAGCACACTCTTGATAGTCTATGTAAGTTTTAAATTTTAAAAAATAAATAATATATCCTTATAACTAGATACTTATTTCCCATCCCTTATCCTATCAGCCATTATACCATAGTTACAAGATATAACAAAAGAAAAACCGTGATTCACAAGAAACCACGGTTTTATTATTTCTTCTCTTTTGGAGCTCTAAACATAAGATAGATAGGTGTTGCTAGTAAAATCCCACCTAAGATATTCCCCATTGTAGATACAATCATATGTAAGGGTAATCCTGCCCAACTCACACCACTCCCAAGTTGTGTCATTCCCATTGCAAAAATCCCAGCATTGGCAATACAGTGTTCAAAGCCTGGCAATACAAATGCCATAACAAATAACATAATAACAATTAATCTTGCTGTTTCATCTTTAATCTTAATTCCTGAATAAGCCGCAATACAAACAATAAAGTTACATAAGATACCTTTAATAAATAACTCTAACACATCAAAGGATAACTTAGATTCCATAATTGGTTGTAGATAAGAAGGTAAGAGTTTTTCCTGGGCGCCACTCTTAACAAACAAGAAACACAACAACATAATCCCAATCGCATTTCCAATATAACAAACAACCCACATTGGAATAATATCTCTAAATCTTAAATCTTTTTTTAAGACAGGCACCATAGTCACAAAACAATTCCCTGTAAAAAGTTCTGCTCCTAAGTAGACAATTGCTACTAAACCAATCCCAAATGTTGCCGCAACAGCAATCTTAGAAATCACAATATGTTCTTGTAGAATAGCACCTAATGTGTATGAAAGAATTGCAGCTGCACCTAAATAAGCACCTGCCATAAACGATCTCACAAAGAAGCGCAAAGGATCCTTTTTCATAATCTCATATTTTATATTTCCTAATTTACTTAATACCTCAATATCACTAAACATATTCGTCTCCCCTTAAGTCATTGTTATTATATAAGAACATATATAAAAACGCAAAGTTTTTTTACTTTTTTACCAAAGTTAAAAGAAAAATCTAAAAATTATTTGTATATAGAAGTAAGGGGATGTTTTCTCCTTACTAGGGCACTTCAATATTAGGCGATTAACTCTTGGTAGTATACCAGAGGCTTCTTCTCTGTTTATATAGATAACATATAAAATATGAGGAGGTGATGTAATGAGTGATTATGAAATACTCAATTTAGTATTAATGATTATTCTTATTATCATTACGCTACTTCTAGAAATTATAAAAAGAAGTAAAAAATAATCGTCCTCCTTGATTACCACTCAGCGATGACGATTATTTATTAATCAAATCCAAGGGTTAATCGTTATTGATAGTGCCCTTTTCATTGATATTATACAATATGCTTAATGCAAAATCAATATTTAAATCATTCATAAACCTTTTCAATATTAGTCATCGAAATCACCAAAGAGTGACTTCTTGTTTCAATAAAAATACATTCCTTGTTATCCTTATATATATTATCAGCATATCTTAATCTTATTGATTTAATAAAATCAATATATTAAATACATTCTTCTTTACTGGTTATGTTCATTCTTCTCACTATTATAAAGGAAAATATAGACTTTATAACTATTGTTTCATAACAGAAAATGATAATCGATAAAACAAATAAGAATAGATATGATTTTATATACTCTTATTTTGTCTTTTTTAAAAAAATGTTATATATATTTTTGATTAATTCAAAATTATGAAATTAAAAATTGACAAATGTATACAAAAATGCTATCATCTACCCAATAACAAAGGAGGACGTCTCAATGATGAAAGAAATTAACATTTCCACAACCATAATGTTTGTAAGAAATTGTTAAAGAGAGACTGTCTTATTTTATATAAAAAAAGGGAGGCTCATAGATATGAGCCTTTTTATTTTAGAGGGGGAAATGCGATGAAAATTGGTGTCATTGGACTTGGTACAGTTGGATTTGGAGTTGTTGAAATTTTAACTGAACAAAGATCTAGATTAGAAAAACAAATTGGACAAGAAGTATCTGTTAAATATGGTTGCTCTCTTGATGAAGTGACTTTACCTGAAGGAATTATTTATACTTCTGATTTTAATGAAGTGATTCAAGATAAAGAAGTTGATGTAATTGTAGAATTAATTGGTGGGACAACAATTGCTAAAAAGATTATCTTAGAAGCATTGAATCATGGAAAACATGTTGTGACTGCTAACAAAGCTTTGATTGCTCATGATGGTAAAGAAATCTTTGAAACAGCTACTAAGAATAACGTTAAGATTTATTATGAAGCTTCTGTTGGTGGTGGGATACCAGTTGTCGTTCCTGCAAAAGAAGATTTGGTTGCTAATGAGATAGAAAAGATTGAAGGTATCTTAAATGGGACTACAAACTTTATTCTGACTTTAATGGAAACAGATAATCTTGATTTTGATGAAGCATTAACGATTGCTGATGGATTAGGATATGTAGAAGCTGATGCAAGTTTAGATTTAGATGGTATTGATGCTGCTCATAAAATTCAAATTCTTGCAATGAATGCTTATGAAGTTTTCTTTGACTATAAAAAGATTCAAGCAACTGGGATTAGAGATGTAACGAAGAAAGATATGGATTATGCTAAGAAATTAGGATATCGTATTAAATTGATTGCACAAGCTAAAAAATTAGATAAAGGTATTGGAATAGATGTTTCTCCTACTTTAATTGGTATAAAGGACATTGTTGCAAATGTTAATCAAGCATATAATGTAGTAGAGCTGACTTGTAATTATTTAGAAAATGTTATTTTCTATGGCAAAGGTGCTGGACGTTATGTAACGGCTAGTGCTGTTGTAAGTGATATTATAAAGACAAGTAAAGTGGATACTTGGTCTCATGATTATCAAGAGATTGAAGATATTTATCCAATTACTTATTCTAAATATTATGTAAGATGTGATCATTCTTTAGATATTGATTATGAAACTTATTTTTCACAAGATAAAGATCATATCTATATTACGAATCATATTGAACGTGATGAGTTGGTAAGTCAATTAGAAGGTCAGACATACAATTTATTTAAAGTGAGGGGTTAATATGGAATATATTGTTCAAAAGTTTGGTGGTACCTCAACGCGTAGTGTAGAAACACGTGAACATATGTATAAAAACATTATAAGAGAATTAGAAAAAGGTAATAAAGTTGTGGCTGTTGTCAGTGCAATGGGAAGATTTGATGATCCTTATGCTACTGATACCTTATTATCAATTGTCAATACTGATCATTTATCTGATGAAGAAATTGATCGTTTAACAAGTATTGGTGAAACAATATCTACTCTTGTATGTAAAAGTGAGTTATCAGAGATGGGTTATAAAGTCGCGACTGTAACGAATCATGAACTTGGTATTGTCACTGATTCACATCATATGAATGCAACTATTACAACGGTTGAAGGAACACATATACAAGAAAAGTTTAAAGATTCTGATATTGTGATTTGTCCTGGTTTCCAAGGATACTCGCAAAATGGAAAAGTGACAACTCTTGGTCGAGGTGGTAGTGATTTATCTGCCGTAGCAATTGGAGTTGCTATTGATGCGAGTGAAGTTGAAATCTATAGTGATGTGAATGGAATCTATACTGCTGATCCACGTATTGTTCCAGATGCAGTGAAATTAGATTATATAAGTTATTCAGAAATGTTAGAATTATCTAAAAATGGTGCAAAGGTATTAAACCATAGATGTGTACAATTAGCTGCTAAGCATGGGATTATAATTCATGCGAGAAGTTCATTTGATTCACAAGAAGGAACATATGTGTTAGGAGATGATAAAATCATGAAAGATCATTTAAATCAATTAATTATTTCTGGGATTACAGGTTCACAAAATGAAGCAAGAATTACTCTTGTTGGTGTCGATGCAAAAGTTAACGGTGCAGGTCAGTTATTTGAAAAAATTTCTGAGACTGGTGTTAATGTTAATGTTTTTAACCAAGCATTAGTTGGTGGTGGTAAAATGGATATATCTTTAATTATTAATGATAAAGATGTCCCAAATGTTGTTGAAGTTATTAATGAATTAAAAGATATCTTACAACCTGTTAAAACTATTGTAAGAGGTAATATTGGTAAGGTTGCTGTTATTGGGGTTGGTATTAAAAATAATAAAGGAATGTTCCAAAAAGTTTATAATACTTTAATGAAAAATGATATTAATGTTGAAATGACATCTTGTAGTGAAATTAATATTTCATGTTATATTGATAGAGATGATGTGAAGAAAGCTCAAGTTTTACTACATGAAGCATTTTTAGGATAGGGAGGAAAATAAAAATGAAGAAATATAAAGTTGCAATTGTTGGAGCTACTGGTGCTGTAGGAAGAGAAATGTTGAAATGTATCTTTGAATTCAACTTTCCTTTTGAAAGTTTAAAATTATTAGCTTCTGCTCGTAGTGCAGGAACAACTGTTGAATATGGAGAACATGAATTTTTAATTGAAGAATTAACTGAAAAGTCTTTTGAAGGTATTGATGTTGCTTTTTGGAGTGCTGGGGGAAGTATCTCTGAAAAATTTATGCCATTTGCTATAAAAGCTGGATGTATTAATATTGATAATACTTCTCATTTTAGAATGGATCCTGAAGTTCCTTTGGTTGTACCCGAAGTTAATGGTGAAGCATTAAGAAATCATAAAGGAATTATTGCTAATCCAAACTGTACAACTATTCAAATGGTAAGTGCATTAAATCGTTTAAATGAATATTTTGATATTGAAAGAATTGTTATCTCTACATACCAAGCTGTTTCTGGTGCAGGAGTTGCTGGTATGGAAGAACTTTATAGACAATCAAGAGAAATCTTAGATGGTGAAGAACCAGTTGCTAAGACATTGCCTTGTGGTGCAGATAAGAAACATTATCCAATTGCTTTTAACTGTATTCCTCAAGTTGATAAATTTGATTTAGATAATCATTATTCTAAAGAAGAATTAAAGATGGTTAATGAAACAAAGAAAATCTTTGATAAAGATATTAAAGTCAATGCAACATGTGTACGTGTTCCTGTATTAAGAGGACATAGTGAATCTGTTTATATTGAAACAAAAAAACCTATCGATATAGATAAAGTCTTTGAATTATTATCAAACTCACATGGTGTAGATTTATATGATGATATTGAAAATCAAATCTATCCAATGGCTAACCTATTTATTGGTGATGAATTGGTACACGTAGGACGTGTTAGAAAAGATTTAGATAATGATCATGCATTAAGCTTATGGATTGTTGCTGACCAATTAATGAAGGGTGCAGCTTATAACTCAGTTGATATTGGATTAAAAATGATTGAGATGGGCTTATTATAATAGAGGAATCCTTTTACAAGGATTTTTTTTATTAGCTTATTTCTTATTTATTACATTTTCATAAAAATATTGGTTATTCTGCTATTCTCAGGATTTTAATGCAAAATTTTGCAAAGAAAATACTTTGTATACATTGTTTGATATATTTCAATAAGGTATAATAGTCACAAGGAGTGATAACATGAAATCTATTATAAAAGTATTGTTAAGCATTTGTATTGCTATAATATGCTTATCACAAGTCTCATATGCTTCAGATAGTATAGTAACAATCAGTAATAATATGGATTTTCTTAACTTTATAACCAGTAGCCCAAATAATAAGAAAGCTAAACTATCTAATAACATTGTATTAGATAGTTTAAACATTTCTTATGCAAGTAGAGATTTTGATATGAATGGATATTCCTTTATTATTCCTCAAACTGTATCTGTTTGTGTTAAGGCGAATACCGAAAATGCCATCTCACGTTTTTATAGTCCTACTGGACAACCAATTTTTATAGTTGAAGGCATGTTGGAATTATATGCTGGAGAACTCTCTTCCAGTGCTTCTGGTACATTAATTCAGATTAATGATAATGGAAGACTATATACAAAGAATCCAGTCATAGAGGAAACAGATTATCCAAATGATAAAGGATTAGAGTTTGGTAGACCATCAATATATGATAATCAAATAGTGAAGCTTTCTATTCCTAATGGTACAGCTATTAGTGGCGGAAAAGAAACAGCTTATTATCATACCGATATAACTGCAAAGAATGTTATTGAAAGTTCTATAAAGCCAATATTTTATTATTCTACTATTAAAAGTAATCAAGATGTTGAAGTTGTTCAAGGTATCTATAATGATGTTAAAAATATCAAAAACATTTCAATATGGAAACATCAACTTGTCATGTCCATAGATGATACCGTTACTAGTGTTGATATAGCTAAATACTTACCTAAAGAAATCACAACAAAGGACAATCAATACCTAACAGTTGAATTTGATTCATCAACATTTGATGAATCATTAGAAGAACAAATTTTATATGGAAAATATCATAATATCAATAATTTATATCTTCCATATTTACCTGAACTTAAACTAAAAATTGTTAAAAATAAACAAGTTCCTTTAAGTCAGTTTTATGCCACATTTAATGGAAGAAATTCATTATTTGAAACTGGACTATTATCACCTAGACCTATCAATGCCCCTATTAATATTAATATTAATTATATGAATGCAGAGAATTTCGTGCTTCAATATTCACAAAATATAGATTTTATAAATGCAAAAGAATACGAGTTTTTTAATGAGGGTTATACTTATCCGATACGTATTCGTTCTGTGTCTATTTCCCCAAAAGATACAATGTATTTTAGATTACATATTCTTGACGGATTACAAAAAGGTTATTCCAATATCGTTAAAATAGAGAAATTTCATGTATACTATGTTTCAGAACCTGAATCTGATTGGATTGAAGACGATGAAAACAACAATATCATTCCTCCTCCATCAACAGATAATGATATCACTGATGAACCTAACACTTTACCTGAAGACGGTAATGATCATCGTAATGATTCTTCTATAGATGAACCCAAAGATGAAAGTGAAGTTATTATTAAGGAAGAAGAAATTTCATCTAGTATAAAAGCAGAAGAAGATATTGTCGTTGATTTAAAACAACATCAAGTCACTATTCCTTATGAAACTGCAACACAATATCAATCTAATGATATTGTGATTAATGAATATAATAACAAAGTAGAAATTAAAAATGATGAAAATGAAATAAATGATTCTTCAATTACTATAATTCAAAAAGAAAACAAAGATTCATCTCATTCTATGTTAGTATTTATTGTTATTATTGGTGTTTTATTAAGTGTTTTATGTTTCTTTAAATATCAAAGGAGAGTGAAGTAATATGGCAAATATTCTTGTTGTTGATGATGATATTGATTTTTTAGAGATTGTTGATTTTGGATTAAGAAAAAGAAATCATCATCCTATAACTGTTTCTAATAGTCAAGAAGCACTAAACAAATTAAACTCTCAAGATATTGATCTTTGTGTATTGGATGTTTCTATGGAAAAAGAAGATAGTGGTTTTGTTTTATTTAATAAATTAAAACAAATCAGAGATATTCCTATTCTTTTTCTAACAAGTAAAAATTCTTTAGAAGATTGTTTATATGGATTTGAATTAGGCGCTGATGATTATATTTATAAACCTTTTTCTATGGATGAATTGGTAGCTAGAATTAATGCAAGATTAAAATGTTATTTTAAATCAGAAGAGCAATATAAAAGCAAAGATTTTTCTATAAATATAAGAAATAATCAAATGACTTATCAAGATAAAACTTTAGATTTTACAAATCATGAAATCCAGCTCATTCATTTCTTAGCTAAACATGAAGGTGAGATTTTTAATGAGACTCAATTATATCGATATATATGGAAATCGAATATAACTTTGAACACTCGAACTTGTAGTGTTCATATTGCAAACATACGTAAAAAGATGAACAAAGAATGGGGTTATTCTTTTATCCAAACATGTTGGGGTGAAGGTTATAAGTTTATACTACCATGATTAAAAAACAAAAACTATTAACTTGTTTTATCATTATTATTGTTATAATTACTAATGCTCTTTTATACACCTATAATAACAAATATCTCTATAATGATATTAATGGATCTTATGGGGTTGTTGATTATACAAATAGTCAACAAGATATTCATTTTTTAACTGAAGGATGGCAGTTATATCTTAACGAAGATAATATAAGTCATATTAAAGATAAAAAACCAGATCGTATTACTGGTATCTATACTCCATTAGAAAAACAGAAAGCTATATATCGAATTCAAATACTTCATGATAATCCATCATCTTTTTATACTTTTATTGTTCCAGAGATTTTTTCTGAATACTCTTTATATATAAATGGTAAACTTATTCATCAACAAGATTATATTCAAACTCAACCAATTAGTGTTAATGGTGAAAAAAAACTTGATTGTATTCTTGTTGTTAATAATCAAGATCACTATTATAGTGGTCAAGTTATACCTATAACATTTGGGGAAACTCATGCTGTTATGAATATGTATAATTTACAAAATTATAGTCATTCTTTATTTGTTTTTATTAGTTTAATATCTTCTATAGTTATGATTATGTTTTATATTTTCACTGGAAAAGAAAAGAAATATTTATATGCAACTATTTTTTCATTTCTCTTAACTGGTTATTTATCTCATTATTTTATTCATCAGTTTATTCCAGTTACATCCGTTATAACTTATATCAGTGAAGATATTTGTTATTATATGATGTTAACAGTTTTATCTTTTTATCTATATCAGTTTTATTGTCAGGGATATTTGCATAAAAAATTTATATTTGGAGTTTGTGGATTTGTGATTACGATGTGTATAATTCCTTATGTTTATATTCATGCAAATCATTTGTTATATTATTTGGGTTGCTTTTTAAAAATAGATATCTTTCTCTTACTTATTTATACTCTTTTTAAATATAAGAAATCTACTTTGTTATATAACTGTATTATAGTTTTTGTTATTTCATATGGTTTTGATTATATATATAACTTTGATCCTATCTATCTTGGTTGGAATACAGAGATAGCTGCTATTATCATTCTTATTGCCTATAATATAGGTGTTATTCAAAAACAAATTCAACTTTATAAAACTTATTCTATTTTAAAAATAAAAAAAGATACAATGGTCCAATATGCCAATAGGAAGGTCCATGACTTAAAGGCTCCTGTAGCAACAATGCAAGGATATATTGAGCTTCTTCAAGATGATATTGAAAATGATCAAAAGACGTATATCTTAGAAAAACTTGAAGAAAAGATATTAACATTAACAACAAGGATGAACCAACTTCAAAATCTTGAGTATGAAACTTGTCTTTTAAATATCCAAAAGATAAATTTAAGAGATTTCTTAAATCAGATTATTTTAGAGTTTCAAGTTCATGCAATAAAGAATAATATCATTATTGAAAGTGAACTTATTGATATCTATTGTTCTATTGATCCTCAATACTTTAAAGTTGTTATTGAGAATTTGATTATAAATGCTTTTGAACATACTCATAAAAATATTATTATTAAATCTTATAAAGAAAATCAAACAGTTATTATTGAAGTTATTAACTTTGGAGATATTATTGAGCCATGCAATATAGCACATATATTTGAACAAGGCTTTTCTACAAAAGGATTAAGTCGTGGTTATGGTTTATATATATCAAACAAGATTGTGGAACAACACCATGGAACTTTATCAGTTATTTCTAATAAAGATATTGGAACACACTTTATCATTAAATTACCATTATAAAACCTTTTAACTATTTTTAATTATAAAAAGGAAGTAGCTATTTAAGATTCTTTCTTACCTTAGGGTAATAATCTAAAAGAGAATTCTTATACTGTTGATTTATTCAACAGTATTTGGAGTCTTTTTTTATTTAACCATAAGTGAGTAAGAACCCTATTTAATTACTTCTTCCCTTTTTCATTTTGTATTTATTCTATAAAGTACAGTTTAGGAATATATCATTTTTTTAACATCAGTTTATGCTGGTGTTAATTGTCCTAACAATCCATAAACAAACAAAAACGTTCCTTTAACTTCAACATAACAATTTTCATTATCAATTGTAATCCTTATACTTAAGATAAATTCTAATTTTTATAACTCAATTAAGATATCCCTATATATAGACTAGTTTGCAAATTATAAGAAATCAGCAGCTTGTAATATGAAAACTTTAAAAATGACAAAAAAGGTAAATTCTAATTTTATTATGAGGATTAGAATTTACCTTAATAATTGTTAATGTGAATTTTTACTAATTCCGTTAATCTTAAACTACTTTTTCATTTTTACTTGTCCATCTACAACAGAACCTTCATCAATTATTAGCTTTTTAGCACATACATCACCTTCAACATGAGAAAGAGACATAAGATGAAGTAATTCATCAACATAAATATTACCATGACATTCGCCATTCAAATCAACTGTATGAGCCTTAATCTGACCAACAATTTGACTTCCTTCATGCATATTTACACTACTCTTAGCACTAACATTTCCGTTAATTAAACTTTTCTCTATAAGAATACGATCTGCTTTTATATTACCCACAATCTGAGCACCATGAATAACTAAACTTTCCGTTACACAGATATCCCCTGTAACTTTTCCAAAAATCTCAAGTTTCCCTTGAACATTAATATTTCCTTCAATTTCTGTTCCATTAGAGATAATAGTAGGGTTAGTTACTACAGCAACCTCTTGTTTAAAATCATTGCTAATTTCTATATCTTCTTCATATAAATTTGTAATTTCTTTTTGGTTATAATCATTGCTCTCATCATTTGGTTCAAAATAACGATTGATAACCTTATCTTTAAATGTAGTTGGCTTCCCCATATTCATAACTCCTATTTTAGAATATAATTCATATTATATTCTATTTTCTATATTTCTTTAAAACATCTTTGTTTTTCTTATCAATAAAAACATAAATCGCAGATAATCCCATCAATTGACTATATGGGACAATTTGTATTAAATCTGAAGTTACTGCTTTAGTCTCAGGCTTAGTCTCTGGTTTAATCTCAGGTTTAGTCTCAGGCTTAATCTCAGGTTCAATATCTGGTTGTGTTGGTTGTGATATTATAGGTTCCTTTATTTCCTCTTTGAATCCTACAATGCCATAATAACTGAAATCCCCTGTTGCAAACTCTAAATACTCACCATTGATATATGTCGATGACATTTGACTTACCTGATTATCTTCATTAATATACACGACTTTATAATCACTATATCCTTTTTCTAATAATGAATATGGAATTTTAATTGTCATTTTATCATCTATCGCTGTCTCTAAACCATCTTTTAATAGACGAACATCATATATTTGTGTTAATAAATAATTAGTCATCGTATTCTTCAAATCTTCTTTTATTAAATCCAAAGAAAGCTTATCGCTCACTTCTGAAACATCTAATGCATAATGGCTATTATATGCCTTCTCAAACTTAGCCACAATACCTGTCTTTTTATCTTCAAACTCAGTTCTATCTGGTGCTATAATATCTTCTGAATCAAAATTATATTCCTTTGCATATTCCAATAATTTTGCTTTTGCATCAACATACTGATTATATAATGTAGCATCTTGCAATTGAATTTCTTCAATATACACCTTATCAATATCATCTAACATTTTATAATATTCTTGACATCTTGATTGTTGATAAATATCTAATTCACCTGATAATGGATATACATATTTAACCAATGGACTTACTTTGTCATCCTTGATAATTGTATGTGTTTTAGCGTGGTATGCTAATATTCTCTCAACAAGATCCTTATCAATATATGTTTTTTCCAAATCAGTCAAATTATTATACATATGATAAATGTCCTCAATAATTTTGGCTAATTCGAAAATATTATCTGAGTTCACTCCGTCAGGTAGTTTTCCTAGTAGTGCATTAAGAGAACCTATATTAGCATTCATTAAACTATCATATTCAAACTTTGATTTTCCACCTTTACTTGTATCAGCCAAGTCAAAGTAAATAAAGATATCTCCATCATTATAATCACTCTTTTCATTTACGTTCGGCGTATTTTTAGTATATTTCTCATCTTGAACTTTATAGACCCAACCTCTTCCCGAACTATTTATATTGAATTCTTCTATAATAGCACCTACTTTTGCTCGAGAATCACTAGTATCATAGATAAATGCTGCTTGATTTACCCCACCATAAGATGTTATGCGAGCTCCATTTGTTCCCTTATTTTCTACAAATTGATAAGTATAAGTATTATCTAAATGTGCATTTTGATCTGGATCAAACGAACGCATAAAACGCATTCCACTCATCGGTTCATCTACCAGTTTCTCAACCTCTACAGTAGTATGAAACCCTTTTTGTTTAACGTCAAAACTGTATGTGATGACAAGTCTGATTTTTGCATCTGTATCATTTTCTTTAAATAAATCAAGTGTAGTTTTAACTGCTTGTTTCCCATCTAATGTTATAAGCTCAGTGTTACTTTTTAAAATATTTTCAGTTTCTACACTTCCCCTATCTGTTGATTCCGCATAAGCAACTTGTGGATTCCCCTCTTTATCTTTATACGCAAATGTCCATCCTTCATCAACTGTACCAGGCAAAAAGAAATCACATGTAGAAGAAGTTTTATTAGAACTCCACCCATTTTCATTAGCTATCATACCAATATAATTAAATTTTTTTCCAAGCATTTCTGATCTGTTATGGAATCCCCTTCCTTCGGTAGGTGAACCTAATGAACCAAAAGTTCCATACTTATTAATTCCTAATTCAATATACTCACCACCTATAAAAATATCTCCATTATCATTTGTACTAGTAATGTAATCTTCACCAACAGCTAATACATTTGGTATAAGCGGAAAACTTGACACTATCATAGCACCAACAGTTACTATTTTTGCTCCAGCAAATAATTTTTTTACATACTTTTCTCTTAGTCTTTTTCCCTTTAAACATTTAAACATTTTTCTTCCACCTTTCGTTATTTCTTAAAATCCTTTATTTTATATAACTTCTATTTTCAACCCATACTGCCACAGCTTCTGGTGAAAACAAACAAAACATTTCATTAATTTCTTTTTCATACTCCATATTAACAAGATAACTTTGATGACACTTTGAATTTGTTAAAAACAGACTTTTATTCTTTGTTATTCTTAGCGCTATATACCCCCTATAACTATTTTTATTTCTTTACCCTTCCAAGAAAGAAACACATCACAAAAGCCTAAATGTATAATGATAACTCAAATATCCATCGTATAAGTTCTTTTAAACTTTATAACTTTTATAGGTATGTTTATCAATAAATAATATTTTCTCTTTATTATTATTTTATCAAATAAAATAGCATTTGTATGATATTTACCAGTTTCTTTGCAAATCTTAACAATATATTTTTACTATATTTTCTAGCTTTTTACATCTTATGTCATGAGTGAAATCACCAACTTTATTACAAAAAAATAAGTCGGTTTTATATAAAGCAAAAAAATGACCCATCAATTGATGAATCATCTTCTAATCATATAATGTTTTAATTCTTAACAATTCTATAATACGTTCTTGATGTAAAGAAATAAACAATACTATAAATCACAACCAATACAACTATTGCAATAACAGTACACCAAATAAAGACACTTTCTCCAGATAATACTAAGAAACTAAACATTCTTACAATTAACTTAAATGCAAAGATCATGTGTAAGACTGCAACAGCAAGTGGTAAAAAGAAGAATATTAATATTTGTGAACGGATACTTTGTTTGACTTCTTTTTTATTCATACCTACATTTTGCATAATTTCAAATCTCTTTTGATCTTCATAACCTTCTGATAACTGTTTATAATACATAATTAAGATTGCTGCAACTAAGAAGATTGCGCCTAAGAAAATCCCTAAGAAGAATAAACTTCCATACATCTCTGTAAACATCTTTTCTATTTCATATTGAGATTGAGTATTCACATAATGACCAGTTGATGTATTTCCATTACCCATATTTAAGTGTACAATATTATCAATAAGTTTATATGCCTCTTCTGATTGTGCCTTATCCTTAAAATCAATTGAAAGGGATAAACGACGATCTATAGAATGCTCCTCAGTTTTGATTGTCTTCATTAAAGTTTCTTCATCGTTAAAAACAACCCCTAGCCATCTAGCATAATCTTGTTGCTCTGTTGGAAGAAAATAAGATTCTTTAGTTATTCCTTTGATTTTAAAAGTTTGATCATTAATGACGATTGTATCTTTTAAACCAATGAATCCCTCTCTCACTAGAACTTCATCATCTTTCAACTCAATATCCTTTTGATATGACTTATTATAGTCTTCACTATTCATTGCTAAAATACCTTGATAAAGTGCTCCATTTGATTTATTAACTTGATGTGGATAAACCTTATTTCCTTCAAAATTCATATATGTTGAATAGCTATTTCTTGCTAAGAAAGTAGTCGTTTCAATATTGTGTTCTTGTAAAGATGCTTGAATCTTTTGCACATATTCGTTTAATTCTTTTTCTTGTGTCTTGATATCTCTATCATCATTATAATTAAATTCAATCTTCATGTGTTCATCTAAGGATAATTCAGCAGAATCTTGAATACTCACATATAAGGAAACAGTAGATGATAACATAACCAATATACATGTATAAAGAATACAAATACTAGCAAGTCCAACTGCATTTTGTTTCATACGATAAATCATTTGTGATACTGATGTGAAATGCCTTGTTTGATAATAAAACTTTTTGTTTTTCTTTAATAAATTTAATATAGAAATAGAACCCGCAGTAAACAAACAATAAGTTCCTATAATGACCAAGATAACCGCTACAAAGAATAACATAATTGCTGTTATTGGATCTTGGGTGTTTTGTGCAATATAATAACCTCCAGCTAAACATACAATACCAATAAAAGTCAAAGGCCACTTTGCTTTTGGTTGTTTTTCACCAACCTGCCCACCTCTTAATAATTCAATTGGATTTGCAACCTTTACCTGAATAATATTAAATAAATAAGCAACAACATAAATAGGAATAAAAATATAAAGCGTTGTCATAATAGACGATATTGAAATCTCAAACGCCATAGTAGTAGAAACATGAACCAGATTCACCAAGAAAAGAAAAGCTAATTTACTTAACAATAATCCTAATAATAATCCACCAACAATAGAAATCAATGTTGTAATAAATGTTTCACAAAACATCATAATCATAACATGTCTTTTTTCCATTCCTAAAATATTATATAAAGCAATTTCTTTTTTTCTTCTTTTAATTAAGAAACTATTAATATAGAAAAGGAATATAACTGAGAAAATCATAATGACCCATGTTCCTAAATTTAAAATCATTAATAATGTTCCTGAACTATTAGGATCACTAACAAAACTTGTATTGACTGAAAGACTATGCATAATATAATACATAGAAACTGTAAACATACTTGTGATTAAGTAAGGAATATAAAGCTTAGCATTCTTTTTTATATTGGTGAATGCTAAACGAGGATAAAAGAAATGTTTCATCTTATTTTCCTCCTGTCGCAAGTAATGTTAATGTATCTGAGATGCTTTGATACATTTGTTCATTTGTTTGATTTCCTTTATATATTTGATGAAAGACTTCTCCATCTCTAATAAATAAAACACGTTTTGCATAACTTGCTGCTTTGGTACTGTGTGTAACCATAACAATTGTTTGTCCTTCTTCATTAATAGAATCAAAGATTTCTAATAATTGATCTGTTGATTTTGAATCTAAAGCTCCTGTAGGTTCATCAGCTAGTACTATTTGTGGATGAGTGATTAATGCTCTTGCGACAGCAACTCTTTGTTTTTGTCCTCCAGATATTTCATAAGGATATTTTTCAAGTAAGTCTTGGATTCCTAATTTTGGGGCTAAGGCTTTTATCTTTTGATTCATAATTGGATATGGTTCTTTAGATAAAACTAATGGTAAAAAGATATTGTCTTTAATAGAAAATGTATCTAATAGATTAAAATCTTGGAATACAAATCCTAAATTCTTTCTTCTAAACTGAGAAATATCTTTTTCTTTAATACTTGTGATATCACTTCCATTTAATAAAACTTCACCACTTGTTGGTTTATCTAAAGATGCAAGAATATTTAAAAGTGTTGTCTTCCCACTTCCAGATTCCCCCATGATTGCTACATACTCTCCCTCTTCAACACTAAAGGATACATTAGATAATGCTTGTACCTGTTGATTAGAGAAACGTGTCGTATAAACTTTCTTTAAATTCTTAACTTCTAATAATGACATAATTTCGTCCTCCTTTTTATTACACCTTTAGTTTACGAAAAAAGAGAAATGGTTACCATAGATTAACCTTACAATTCCTCTTTTGTATCTTACAATCTTGTAAGTTTATTCAACTTTTAAAGATTTCTTATAAAAATCAATACTTATAATTGTTCCTTTACCTAGTGTAGAAGTTGCATTAATTTGATAACCTAAATTATCAATAACTCTCTTACATAAATACAACCCCAAACCACTTGCCTTCTTATCTACACGTCCATTATATCCTGTAAATCCTTTTTCAAAGATTCTTGGTAAATCTTCTTCTTTAATACCAATACCAGTATCTTCTATATATAAAACACAGTCTTTTTCATAAATATGAATAGAACCTTCTTTAGTATATTTTAAAGCATTAGATAATACCTGTTCAATCACAAATGATATCCATTTTTCATCAGTTAATATCTTTCTATCTATTAAATCTAATTCTAATTTAATCTTCTTTTGAATAAAGAAAGTTGCTTGTTTCTTAATAACTTCATTTAAGATATGAGACAAATCATACTGCGCAATTTTAAGATCAGATGACATATGACTTATTTTAATATAATGTAAGGCCATATCAACATATTGTTCGATTTTTAATATTTGCATTAAGAGTTCATTAGATAAAGTATTATCTGATTGTATTAATAATCTTAATGCAGAAATTGGAGTCTTAATTTGATGAACCCAAAGTGTAAAATAATCCACCATTTCATGATAATCTTTATCATTTTTATTTTCTAATTGTTTATGTAAAGTATCCACTTTTAATAAAAGTTCATGATATTGCTTTTCTATAACATTCTTAGGATCAATAAGATCACCTGTATAAACTGCTTCTTGTGATTGTAAGTAAACAAGTCTTTTGTATTTACGAACAAATAAAGAATAATCAACAAAAGCATAAATAGCCAATATTGATAAACATAATATTGATGCATAATGAATAGCAGGAATCATTCCACCATATAAATATAATACCAAATAAAAAATACTAATAAATAAGAAAGAAAGAATATATAAAGCTTTACGATATATAAAATACTGAATTATATTTTTCATAAAATAAGTTTATATCCTAAACCTTTCTTCGTTTGAATAATAGAATCAAACCCTATATCTTCTAATTTCCTTCTTATTCTATTCATATTGACACTTAAAGTATTATCATCTACAAACTCATTACTCTGCCATAAATAATTCATAATTTCGTCTCTTGTAATTAAAGTTTCAGGTTTTTCAAAAAGCAATTGCATTATTTTCACTTCGTTTTTCGTTAATTCCAATTTTTCTTCTTTATAAGAAATCGTTGCATCAAGAAGATTTAAGATAATATCTTGATATGTTAAGATATGAAATTGTTTAGAAAAAGAATAAGTTCTTCTTAATAAAGCTTGGATTTTTGCAGTTAAAACATTTAAATCAAATGGTTTATTAATAAAATCATCAGCACCCATATTCATAGCCATAACAATATTCATATTTTCATTAGTAGAAGAAATAAAGACTATTGGTACAGAAGATACTTTTCTTATCTCTTGGCACCAATGATAACCATTATAATATGGTAATGATATATCTAACAAAACAAGTGTTGGTTGATTTTCTAAAAAGATATTTAAAACATTTTCAAAATCTTCTACAACTTCAACTTCAAAGTTCCATGTTTCTAAATGTTTCTTAAGAGTCAATGATATAACTTCATCATCTTCTACAATCATGATTTTTTGCAATTCAATCACCTCGGTGCTATTATATCACATCTTGATAAAGACGTGATAATTTTATAAGTCTGTTTTTAATATCTTGTTGTAGTGATAATGGAGCAACAACCTTAATTTGATCTTGTAACATCATAATCCAACCAATTAAACCTTCAGACATCGAGACATCTTTTATCTTAACAAGATATGTTTCTTGATATAATTTTTTAGCAGTTATATCTTTTCCAAAGTGTGAAACAATCTCTCTTAATAGTCTTTGATGACATTCTAATTCTAGTGTTGTTCTTTCTTTTGATATATACATATTTGTCATTTTTTCTATTTCATCATCCATATCAAATTGTTCTCTTATTTCTATAAACTGATGCTGAGTTGTCTTAATCATACGCATACGATCAATACGATAAGTTGTTAATGTATTTTTATATTTATCATTATATGAGATAAGATAATAATGATTATTATTGAGGATAATTTGGTATGGAGAAACAATATATTGATCTAAGTTATTTCCATTAGTGGAAGGAACTTCTTTAAGATGATTGTTTTTAACTTCATAATTAATATATTGAAAAGAAATTATAGTTTTATTTTCAATAGCTTTCATAATAGTTGATAGATTAAGAAAAAGAGAAAAAGTTAATGGTTTATCTTTTAAAGAAAATTGTACCAATCGTTCTTGTTGATGCGAAGAAGACAATAACATAAACTTATCTTTTAATCTTAATTTATCATGACTATCCAAATCTTGATGATATGTTACACTATCTAATAAAAACTGTAACTCACCATCTAAAAAGAACTCATTTTCTATTCTAAATCCTGATTTTTTTACAGCAACAATCATATCTTTATGAAGCCATTCATAAAAAAACTCATTAATTCTTTGAATGCATGAATATATTGTTTTGATATCCACATAAATATCATGTTCTTGTAACTTTAAAACAATCTCTTTTGCAGACATAGCATTTGTCTTATTATCTTGAATAATCTTTAATATCCAATACATTCTTTTTCCCATATAACTCTCCTAATGAGTAGGTATTAATAAATAACGACTCTTCTTTTTAGCATAATGTTTCATTAGTGATATATATTCATACAAACTAAAACTACTTAGTAAATCTAACAAATACTCGTCTTTACAATCTTCTAAATCTTTTAAATAAGTAGCAGCAAGATGATATTGATCTTCAAGTAAGCAGATTCTTGCACATTCTTCACTATCAACTTCATATTGATCATGTAATGATTTTATAAATGAATCAAATGTAATATTCTTAAAATCTATCAGTTGTCTAATGACACAATATTCATTAATTGTAATTGCTTTTTTACATATTTTAAGTAAAAGTTGTTTTTTTATATCTAAGAAGCTTTGTTGGTGAAATAAAGCATTCATCATTACCAATTGATATTCTAATTGATCATAGTTTGATGAACTATATAATGCTTTTAATGCTTGATTATAAAACATCTCATTATATTCTTCTAATAGATTATGAAATGATTTCTCATTCATACACCCATATATTTTATCTACAACTTCACTATTTCTACATACCTTTAATAAATATTTCTTCTTTGATCCTAAGTTTAAATCATTTACACTTTTATAATCTTTTCTCATAATATCATCTCCTTGTATTTTCATTATACTAAGTATACGAAAACCAAGTTGATTCTATACCTATTTTAACACCTTTTTTTAGGAGTTAAAATAAAAAAGATAATTAAATTATCTTTTCAAATAAGAATATCCAACAACAATATTTCTTCCATTAGATTTAGCATGGTAAAGAGCCTTATCTGCCCTATCAACCAAATCATAAGCATCAATAGCTTGACTTCCACTTATTTCACTTACCCCAGCACTAATCGTAATATATTGATATGGTGATTCTTTAAAATCAAGTTGCATTTCAAATATTCCATCTTTGATATCATTAGCTATAGTATAGAGTTCATCATAAGTATGTGATGTACTCGTAATTACAAACTCTTCTCCTCCATAACGGAAAGGTTTTAAATGATATTGTTTGGCTATTCTATATAAACAAGCCCCTACCTCTTCTAAACATTTATCTCCTTGTTGATGTCCATATGTATCATTATATTGTTTAAATAAATCTATATCAACCATAATAACACCAGTGATTTTTTGTTTTTCATCAGAAGAACACATAAAGTTTTCTAATTTTCTTCGATTATAAAGATGTGTCAAAGCATCTGTTTGACTTAACTTTCTAAATTTATCCTGATTTATAATATTTGTCAGTTTAATCTTTTTTAAATATTGTCCTAAAATCATACCAATAATTGTAAATACCCCACAATTAGTCATATCATCAAAAGCCATCACTTGATTCTTATAAACAAATGTAGAAACTACAAAAGCTATATAAAAGAGGATTGTAATAGCATTAATACGCCATGTCTTATCAATGATAACCAATGGCACTAATAAAAGCAAACCAACAATACTTGCTCCTAAACTTTCTGGAAAAACAAATGAGCTTAAATATACAGTAATAAAAAAGAATATTGTAAAACAAGTATATAAAGATATTAAAACAATATAATGAGACTTTGTTTTAAAAACAAAAATTCCTAGTAGTAATAAGATTGCTGTAGCAATCATATAAACAAAACTTAATTGAGTCATTGATTTATTAATCACTATAATACACAATGATAAAAAAACAAATATTACTAATGACACTAATATAATAAACTTTAATACCATATTATTTAGTCTATCTATCTCTTTTTGGTGAGATGAAAAAATATGTTCTTCTGTATTTATAGAATTCATTATGATTTTTTTGATTTTATTCACAAACTCACCTCTTCCTTACATTATATACAGAAACAATTAAATATACTATACATTTCTTATATCCTTCAAAATCGAATAAAAAAGTCTTGCTTATAAGACTTCTTTACTCTTGATTATCTAATTGTTTATTTAATTCATCGATTTCGATATTATAATCATAAATACGACTTCTTAATTCAGCAATATGTTCATCTAGAGAATTTTCTTCTTCAATTAAATGAAAATAATATCGACCTAATTCTCTATAAATATCATCTCTATCTGATTCCAAATTTTTAACTCTTAGCTTTATCTTTGCAGTTCCAGCAAACTCTTGTGTCATATCTATTGCCTCTTCTGTAAATTTAGCTGCTTTCTTAGTTAAGTCATCAAATAATGCCATAATTTCATCCTCCTTTTATATTATATATTTTTTTATATATTGTATTCCTATACCACCAACACCCATATGCGCTCCTACAACAGCAGGTAATTCTCTAAGATTTATCTCTGCATCTTTAAACTTATCTAAAATCATATTTTTCATTTCTATCGCTGAATCTTCACATAAAACATGTTCAACAGTAAAAATGTAATCTTTTGCATTTACACCCATTTCAACTAATCTCTCAACAACAACTGTCTTTGCTTTTGATAGAGTTCTCACCTTAGCTAAGGTATCAATCTTTCCACCTAAGTTATAATTTAATTCCATAACTGGAACAATCTTTAACATTCCTGCTAAAACAGCTACTGCAGGAGTAATTCTTCCACCCTTTTTAAGATGTTCTAAATTTGGAGCCATAATAATAGTCCCTGAGTTATCAACCATTGTTTCTAATATCTTTTGAATTGATGCAATATCTTTACCTTCTTGAATGAATTGAGAGGCTGTATTTATCAAATATTTGTGATTTCCAGCTGTTCCTTTTGTATCTATTAATGTTATTTTGATATCAACCATTTCTGCTGCAGTCATCATTCCATTAAGTGTAGAAGACAAACCAGTCGCGATTGATAAACCAATAACTTCATCATACCCTAATGCTTTTATACGTTCTAATGTAGAAACAATTTCACCTAAAGGAGGTTGAGATGTCATCACCATAATATTCTCTTTTTCCATAGTTTCAAAAACTTCAATACTATTTATTTCCTTTTGATCCAAATAAGACTTATCTTTCATTGTTATTCCTAAAGGTACAATAAAGATACCCTTATCTTCATGTTTTCCTATTTCAATTTGGCATCCACTATCAGCTATAATCGCAATTTTACTCATTTGATAACCCCCATTTCATTTTATTCTATTATAAATCAATAATCCTTTTTTGACAATCAAATGAATTCATATATAATAGAGAAAAGGAAGGAATGAGGATATGATATCTATTAAAGAATACACAAAACATACAATTATCATAAAAAAGTCGGAATTTGTCTGTCATCTTATTCCTTGTAGTGATATCGATAAAGCCAAGGAACTTATAGAACTATATAGTGATAAAGAAGCCAATCATAATTGTATTGCATATATTATCGGACAACATGAAAGAGCTAATGATGATGGTGAACCTTCGCAAACTGCTGGTATGCCGATGTTAAACGTTTTAAAGATGCAAGGTCTAACAAATATTATTGCAATTGTAACGCGTTACTTTGGTGGTATAAAGTTAGGCGCTGGTGGACTTACTAGAGCTTATACTCAAAGTATTGCAGAAACATTAAAAGAAGCGACTATTGTTGAAAAAGAACTGGTTGATTTATATGAGATATCTGTAGACTATTCTTACACTCGTAAGATTGAACATTTGATGAAACAACTCAACATAAAATGTATTCAACAAGAATATAATGAAAAGGTCTCATATCAATGTTATCTCAAAGATTCTCACTTTTTAGATCAAGTTCAAGAACTAACAAGCAATCAGTTTTCATATCAAATTATTTCTAGTGATTATATCGAAAAAGAAAATTGACATTAATTGCTAAGGTTGTTATAATGCTAAAAGATAAGGGAGTAGTTAGCACTCTTTGTGTAATCATGTCAACATACCGATATTACATATCTGGCACGATTTGAAATAATGAGACTTGTCTGTGGATACCACAGTCATGTCTTTTTTTGTGGGAGGAGAACAATTATGCAATTTTTAGAAATATTATTAATTGGTATAGGCCTTGCTATGGATGCATTTGCAGTCAGTATATGTAAAGGTTTATCAACAAGAAAGTTACAAGTTAAACATGCTTTGATATGTGGAGGATACTTTGGTTTATTCCAAGGATTAATGCCTCTTATTGGTTATTTTTTAGGTGTTCAATTTAAAGATAAGATTGAGAATATTGATCACTGGGTTGCCTTTATCCTTTTAGCATTAATTGGTATTAATATGTTAAAAGAAGCATTAAGTGATGATGAAGAAGGTTGTGATGCTGACTTCTCATTTAAATCTATGTTACCTTTAGCAGTAGCAACTTCTATTGATGCACTTGCTATTGGGGTTACTTTTGCTTTTTTAAATGTTAATATTTATTATGCGGTTATTATTATTGCTGTGACAACATTAATTATATCTATGGCTGGTGTTAAGATTGGACATGTCTTTGGATTAAAGTTTAAATCTAAAGCAGAGATAGCTGGTGGAGTTATCTTAATATTAATTGGATTAAAGATTCTTTTAGAACATTTAGGGATATTTATGATGTAATTCAAATTCAATTCATATTTAAGTTTATAATTATAGGTAGAGGTGATATATTATGAACGAAGTATCAAAATTATATGAAGTCTATATCAATAAAGAATTACAAACGACTAAGAATGAAATATTAAATGTACAAAGATTAAATCAAAAGATATTATCTTTCTTACATGATTTATCTGAATTATCTTTAGATTCTAGATGTTATTTATTTTGGGAAAAAGATGAACCTATTAATCATAAACAATTATTAGATCATTATATTGAAGGTTTAACAATGTTAATGTCTATTGGGTATGAATTAAGAATTGATTCTATTAAAAATCATACTGAACTTCCTAGTTCTTTAGATATTCATTCTATCTTCTTTAAGATTTATCATTCTATTTTAAAAGTTCAAAGTCATTATTCTAGTGATGATTATCAAAATACGATTGATGATTACTTTATACTAGGATTTAAACTAGGTATAGATATTGAAGAAATACTAGATAACTATAAATAATCCCCTGATAATCAGGGGACTTTTCTTATGTATAGTATCATTTCATATTGTTTTTACTCTCCCTTATTATATAAGTTTATATTAACTTTTTGTTAATGAAATATATTATAAAGAGTTGTGCAAAGTGTGAATAGTAAAACAATATTAAAAACTTTATGAATAGTTAGAGGTGGTATTTTTTTATTTAGATTTGATCCAATTATTCCACCAATAACACCAGCTGGTATCATATAAATAAGCATTGTTAAATCATACTGAAAAAGATTTCCATTTAATAAAACATTGATAACTTTAGAGAATTGAGAAAAGAAAATAAGGATTAATGAATATATAACTGCATCTTTCGTTGACATGGAGAAAAATAAAGTCAGTATCATAATATTTATAGGCCCACCACCAATCCCTGTTAAAGTAGAGATAAAACCAAGTGACATTCCTATAATTGCAATAATCCAACGATTAGAAATATGAAATTGGATTTTTTCTTTATAGATATTCATATAAACATAAACAAATATAAGTAAAAACAACAAAATAATATTCTGTAATTGCTTAACCATATGAGGATATAATGAATTCTCAATGATTCTATTTAAGAGTGAGTCTCCTATCATTGCACCTACAATAGCACCAATTGATAAAATAACTGCCATATTTTGATCAAACGATGTCTTATAGTAGTAATGTTTAGTTAAAGATGCTATAGCCATTGAAAGCACTGTAAATGATGAAAGAAGATTAATTGTTGATATATCATAATGTCCTAATACATCTAAGAGTGGTTTGATAATAATACCTCCACCCATTCCAGATATTGCCCCTATAATTGAAGCAGAGAATGCGATTATAAAATAAATCATGATGTTCTATCCTCACTTCTTTCCTATTATAAGTCTTTTCATAAACAAATGATTTATACAAAAAAAGCCATGATTTTATTCATGACTTATAAAAACTTCTTTAATTCATTGAGTAATTCTATAGCATATGGTAACCATGTTTGATCTGTTGGTATCATAATAACAATACAATTTCTCATATACTTTAATTGCGGTTTCTTAAATAAACGATGAACAAGTTCAAATAAGATATCTCCTTGTATATGAGTTGTAAATTCTTGTGTCAACATGAGTTGAATATGCGTCCCAGTATCTTTAACAGATTCAATAAATGGTTCATTACATAAGATTTCATACTTACGTTTTAAAACAATATTACTCACTTCTCTAGGTAATGTTCCATATAAATCTTTTAATTCTTTTTCTAATGTATTCATTTGTGTCATATGTTGAGCTTTATAAATACGTTGATACAAGTTTAACTTCTCAATATCACTTTCAAGATAGTTTTCAGGAATATATCCCTCAACATTAATATTTTGTGTAGGAACTTCTTTTTCTTCTTTCTTTTCACCAGTTTTTTCATCAATAGCCTCTTGTAAGATTTTCATATATAAATCAAATCCAACACTATCGATAAATCCAGCTTGTTCACCACCTAAAATATCTCCAGAACCTCTTATACTCAAATCACGCATTGCTATTTTATAACCACTACCAAGTTGTGCAAATTCTTTAATGGCTTTTAAACGTTTAGTTGCTTCTTCATTCATTTGTTTATTTTTAGCATATAACAAATAAGCATAAGCCATTCTTTCACTACGTCCAACACGTCCCTTAATCTGATATAACTGTGATAAACCAAACTTATCAGCATCTTCAATAATAATTGTATTTGCATTAGGTATATCAATACCTGTTTCAATAATTGTTGTGCAAACCAAAACATCATATTCCTTATCAGTAAATGCTTGCATAACGTCTTCTAAGTGCTCTTTTGACATCTTACCATGGCCAACTGCCACTCTTGCATTAGGCACCATTCTAGCGATATTATTCGCAACAGATTCAATGTTAGATGTCTTATTATAAAGATAAAAGACTTGTCCTTTTCTACCCAATTCTCTTTCAATAACTTGTTGAATTAATTGTTGATTCTTTTCCATAACATATGTTTGTACTGGTAATCTATCTAATGGTGGTGTTTCAATTTGTGATAAACCTCTAATTCCCATTAATGACATTTGTAAAGTTCTAGGAATAGGTGTAGCTGTTAAAGTTAAAACATCAATTGTTTGTCTTATTTCTTTAATCTTTTCTTTTTGTTTAACACCAAATCTTTGTTCTTCATCAATACATAACAAACCTAAATCTTTAAACTCAATATCTTTAGATAAAATACGATGAGTCCCTACTAATAAATCAATAAGTCCTGCCTTTAAATCTTTTAAGATTTGATTCTTTTCTTTTGTTGTTGTAAAACGATTAAGTAAAGCAATACGAACAGGAAAATTCTCAAAACGTTTCACCATTGTATGATGATGTTGTGAAGAAAGAATAGTTGTTGGACATAAGAATGCAACTTGCTTATTTCCTAAAATAGCTTTAAAACATGCTCTTAAAGCAACTTCTGTTTTCCCAAATCCAACATCTCCACATAACAATCTATCCATTGGTCTAGGTAAAAGCATGTCTTTCTTTATTTCCATAACCGCTTCTTTTTGATCAGGTGTTAATTCATAACCAAAACATTCTTCAAATTGTATTTGTAAAGCATCGTCTGGTTGATAAGCAAAACCTGGTTGTTTCATTCTTTGCGCATATAAAGCAATTAATTGATCAGCCAAATCATTAACCTTATTTCTAACTCTTTGTTTTGTTTTTTGCCACTCAGCACTATTTAAAGAGTGAATACGTGGTGCTTTTCCATCACGAGAAGCAAACTTACGAACTAACTTAAAGTTCTCTACAGGTATATATAAAGTATCATTACCCTTATAAGCAATATATAAGTAATCTTTCTTAACACCTTTTGCTTCTAAGACTTTAATTCCCATATACTGTCCAATACCATGCGTATCATGAACAACATAATCCCCTATATTTAACTCAGTATAATCATTAATAATCTTAGCATCTTTATATTTAATATAACCTTTTTTCTTATGTGTTGAGACTTTAAATAATTCATTCTCAGTTAAAAGAATAACTCTTTCTTCATAAAAATCTATACCTGTTTTTAAGTTACCCATATAGATATTTACACCATCATAGATGTTTTCATCATTACCTACCATTGTATAATGAATATGATTGTTTTCTAATAAATCAACCATCATTTGTATTTGATGTGAATTATCTAAACACATTAAGACTTTATTCTTAATGACATAATCTTTAATTTGTTGAATCAATTGTGATTCATTAAGCAATGATAATTGAATTTCTCTTGTTACAAAGGAAATTTGTTTTTCATTTTGTCTAAAATCAAAGAATTGAATATCTACATGTTTAATTAATGTTTCTAAGTTATGAAATAAAGTTAAACCATGAACCATTTTACCAATACTTTCTAATTCATGATTATAAAAGAATGTTTCTTCTACATATTGATTAAAAAGTTGATTTAGTTTTTGTTTATCAGTTGTTATAATCAAAGGATTATTAAAATAAGATAAGAGTGATGTTGTTGAATCAAATAAACCTAAATATTGATATAAACGTGATGAATAACCATATCCCTTTAATGATTCAATATCAATTGATACTTCTTCTTCTAAATTATCTTTAAACTCTTGTTCTTCAGTACGATCTTTAAGATCAATAATCTTTTCAATAACTTCATCAACTTGTTCAATATCATATAATAAATCAGTAGCAGGTAAAATCGTTACTGATTGTACTGATTCTAATGATTTTTGTGTATCTTTATCAAAGAAACGAATACTTTCTATTTCATCATCAAAGAATTCAATACGAATAGGATTATCATATTGAATAGAATAAACATCTATAACTCCACCTCTTTTAGAATAATAGAATGGTTCATCAACTCTTTGTATTAATTGATATCCACTATGAATCAAATGTTCTCTTAATTTTAAAGGTTCAATCACTTGTGATACCTTTAATTCGATTGTATTTTGTAAAAAGACTTGTGGAGAAGGAACATGTCTTATCAAACTATGAGTATGACAAATAACAACACCGACTTGTTGATGAATTAGTGATGCAAGAGCATTAATTCTTTCACCAGTCATTTCTTGAGATGAAGCTAATGCTTCAATTCTTAATGATTCATCACATGGAAAGAAGGCTACTTTATTTTGAAGGATAGGATATAGTTCTTGATAGAGTAATTGAGCTTGATAAAGATTCTCTTTAACAATTAACATTGGTTTTGAAGAACTGAAAAAAGCACTAGCAATGAGGATTGCCTCATCACTAGCGTGAGATGTTATGATCTCGCCTTTTCCATTCATCAAAGCAAGATAAGCTGGATTATTCTTTAATATTTCAATAATCTTTTTCATCTGTATCTCCTAATTAAATGCATTCATAGCCGTTGTAAAATCTTTATCTAAATAACTTTGAATAGCTTTTACAGCATTCTCTATTCCTTCATCAATAAGAACCTGTTCATCCTTATTAAAGTGTCCTAATACATAATCAATAACCTTAATACGAGGATGTTTATCAATCCCTACACGAATACGTTTAAATGATTGAGTCCCAACATGAGCAATAATACTCTTAATCCCATTATGCCCACCAGCACTACCACTTTCTCTTAAACGTAATTTTCCAACTGGCATATCCAAATCATCATAAATAACCAATAAGTCTTCTACATCAATCTTAAAATAATTCATAAATTGAATAACTGACTCACCAGAACTATTCATATAAGTGACAGGTTTAAGAATAATAATATCCTCACCTTTATACTTAAACTTACCATATTCACCTTTAAACTTACTTGTAGAAACAGAAACATTCAAAACATCTGCTAAACGATCCATAACCATAAAGCCAACATTATGCCTTGTCTTTTCATATTCTCTACCTGGATTTCCTAACCCAACAATCAACTTCATAAAATACACCTACCTTACAAGTATTGCAAGACTCACTCCTGTTATACTTAATTTACTATTTTCTATTTCTTGTTTTTCACTATGATACAACAAACGATAACTCTCTTCAACATCTACTTCTATACTATCTACAGATGCATTAAAATAAACAATAATATCCTTATATTCTCCCATCTCTTGATGTAAAGAATATTGAATCATACGATGAGCAACATTTGTTAAGTGTACATGTTCTCGAATTGTATCATAGTCATCATATCTAAAACAAGGATTATTTTTTCTTAAACGAATTAAAAACTTAACCAGTTCAACTGTATCGATTTCTAAATCTTTCTGACTCCAATCAAGTGCATTCACTTGATCCCCTGCATTATAAGTATTATGTAATCCACCCTTTGTCCTAAAGAACTCTTGTCCACTATGAATAAAAGGAATTCCTTGAGACAAAATAACACTCGCTAATATCAAACGCAAACGTTTCTTTCTCACTTCTTCACTTTCATCATAATTTGAGACAGCCAGTTTATCATAACTTGCTGCATTATCATGACATTCTACATAATTAATTGATTGAGATATATTATCAAACATCTCAAGATTACAGATAGCTTTTATTGCATCATTTGTTTTATATGTATCACCAGAGAAATAACCTTTTGTTTCCATTTGGTTTGTTCCTCTTAAAGTATCTCTAAAATAATCATTAAAGAAACCTACTTCTTTTATCTTACGATTATTTTGAATGGTTGTACGAATATCTTCACCAATAGCAGTCATCATATTCCAACCTTCACCATAAATCATAAAAGAAGGATCATTTAGTTTTGCTTGAGCATCTATTAACTTCATTGTTTCAATATCAATAAGACCCATTAAATCAAAACGATAACCATCTATATGATATAACTCTTGCCATCTTTTACACATATCTAAAATATATTTACGACACATCTTAGCTGTTGTATTTAAATCATTCCCACACCAAGAACCATTAGATAAACTACCATCTTCATTTCTTCTAAAGAAATAATGAGGAACTGTTTTCTCTAAAGCATTCATATTCACATCATGCATATGATTATAAACAACATCTAATACCACTCTTATCCCTTTTGAATGTAAACTTGCAATCATTTGTTTAGCCTCAATAATACGCTTATAACCATCATCAGGATCAGTAACATAACTTCCTTCAGTAACATTATATTGAGCAGGATCATAACCCCAGTTATATAATTCTAATGGATTATTTTCATCAACCGTAGCAAAATCATTGATTGGCATAAGTTGGAGATGGGTAATTCCTAAACTTTGTAGATAATCTATTCCTGTAGGATACCCACTATCAGTAGATGTATCAGTTTCACAAAAAGATAAGAATTGACCTTTATGTTGCATTCCACTAGAAGAAGCCATAGAAAAATCTCTAACACTTGTTTCATATATAATAGCATCCGTTTTCTTTTCTAAAGAAGGTAAAGGATAATCTTGTACATATGCTTTCTCTAAATTCACGACAACACTTTCTCTTCCATTAGAAGTAGAAGCATAAGCATATGGATCTAATGATATATCATAATTACCTGCATGTTTAACCAAATAGAAATAACGAGCATTATCTAAATCCTCATTAACAGTATAACTATAAACACCTTTTAATCCTCTTTCCATTGGATATAAGTAATCTTTATTATCTTTAATAACCTTTAAAATAACACCTGTAGATAATGGTGCCCAAACTTTAAAAGTTGTCTTCTCTTGAGTATATGTATTCCCTAAATCATGACCCTCATAATAATACAATTCATCAAATTCTTTACACTCAGATAATCTAGAAAAATCTAAAAAACATGTCAATCCATAAGCATCGACAATCTTATAAACCTTTCCCATCTGAAATGAAATATGAAAAACATATTCTTGAAAATCAGGATTATCATTATGAAGAGCATCTCCAGTCAATAGTATTAATTCATCTGAATTCAAACCCTTTAAATAAAATTTACTACTTATTCCATTATAATAATTCTTTGAAAGATATACTTTAATCATATTAAAATTAATCGCATATGCTTTCATACGTATAGAATTTTCTTCCATTAACCTCTTCCTCTCACTTACAAACATACAAAAAAACAAGGAAAAAACAGAGTTTTTCTCTTTATGAGTTCAGTATAGCACATCCTAAAATAAAAAACTATCAAAGAATGTCATAAGGTAATGACTCAACTAATTTATCCCATTATTTGAAAAGAAAAGATAGAAGCAAATGCTTCTATCTCTTAACTTTATCTAATTTCCAAATATCTGCAACATAATCTTCAATTGTTCTATCTGAAGAGAAATACCCAGACTTCGCAATATTAACCAAACACATCTTAGACCAAACTGCACGATCTTTATATAAATCATTGATTTTTTCTTGAGCTTTGATATAAGATTCAAAATCAGCAAATAAGAAATATTCATCATTTCTATTCATTAATTCATCAAAGATCATTCTAAATTCTTCTCTAGATTCATGGAATGTTCCATCAACTAAAGAATCAACAACTCTTTTAATATGTGTATCATTGTTATAGTAATCCCATGCACTATATTGACCATGACGTCTTAATTCATTAACTTCATTATCTTTTAAACCAAAGATAACAACATTGTCATCACCAACTTGTTCAGCAATTTCAACATTTGCTCCATCAAGAGTTCCAATTGTAACAGCACCATTCATCATAAACTTCATGTTTCCAGTCCCACTTGCTTCTTTACCAGCAGTAGAAATTTGTTCTGAAACATCAGCTGCAGGCATAATCTTTTCAGCAATAGTCACACCATAATTTTCAATAAATACAACTTTTAAATAATCATTTGTTTCTGGATCATTGTTTACAACATCAGCAACACTATTAATTAACTTAATAACTTTTTTAGCAAAATAATATGCAGGAGCTGCTTTAGCACCAAAGATAAATGTTCTTGGGTAAATTCTAAAACCAGCATCAGCTTTCATTTGTTGATATAAATAAACAACATGTAAGATATTTAATAATTGTCTCTTATAAGCATGCAATCTCTTCACTTGAATATCAAAGATACTATTAGGATCAACTTTAATCCCATTATGCTTTTGAATATAATCAGCTAAGATTTGTTTTCTTTGTTGTTTTACATTATAGAATTTACCTTGAACAATAGAATCTTGAGTATAATCCATTAACTTTTCTAATTGTTCAGGATGAGCCATCCAATCATTACCAATTGTTTCATTTAATAATGCAGACAATTCTGGATTTGAATAAGCTAACCATCTTCTATGCGTAATACCATTTGTTTTGTTATTAAACTTTGTTGGATACAAGAAATTGAAATCTTTCATTTCTTGTTCTTTTAAAATTTGACTATGAAGTCTAGCTACACCATTAATACTAAAGCTTCCCGCAATAGCAAGATGTGCCATATGCACTTGACCATCTTTAATAATCATAACACGACTTAATAAATCATCATCATGATCACTCATTTGTTTAACATAACCAATAAATCTACGATTAATCTCTTCAATAATTTGATAAATTCTAGGTAATAATAATTCCATTGTAGATACTGGCCATTTTTCTAATGCTTCAGATAAAATTGTATGGTTTGTATAAGCACATGTATGAGATGTAATCTCCCATGCTTCTTCCCATTCCATATTATATTCATCAATAAAAATTCTCATTAATTCAGGTATTGCTAGCACTGGATGTGTATCATTTAATTGAATAACATTCTTTTCATGGAAATTATGAAGTGATGGATAAACTCTTAAATGTGATTTAAGAATTGCACGAATTCCAGCAGATACAAAGAAATATTGTTGTTTTAAACGTAATGTTCTACCAGCTAATGTTGAATCATCAGGATAAAGTGTTTGACAAATATCTCTCACTTCTTGAGCATATTGTCTAAAGTCTTTATTTGATGGAATTTGTTCACTTGGTTCAGCTTGCCATAAACGAAGTGTATTCGTTACAGTTGTTCCATTACCAACAATTGGCATATCATAAGGAACTGCACGCACACATTCAGCATCCACATGATTCCATTTTCCAGTTTGTTCATCCCATACAACATGTCCCCAAAACTTAACTTCAACAGCATGTTTTGGTTTTCTTACTTCCCACATATTGCCTAATTTTAACCATTGATCAGGAACTTCTACTTGATATCCATTTTCAATCTTTTGTTTGAATAAACCATATTCATAACGAATTGTGTTTCCAAATGCTGGATAAGATAGAGAAGCAAGCGAATCCATAAAACAAGCAGCAAGTCTACCTAAACCACCATTTCCAAGCCCTGCATCAGATTCTAATTCCTCTAAATCATGAATATTAATATCATAATCTGATAAGCCTTCCTTAGCAATTTCATAGATTCCTAAATTCATCATATTGTTAACCAATAATCTTCCAATTAAAAACTCCATTGAAAAATAATGAATTTGTTTTTGATAATTTGTTTTTGTAGCCATTTTTGTCATAGCCCAATTCACTGATGCAAAATCTCTAACCATTGTTTCTAGAACCATAAATTTTTCTGTAATATGAGATTCTTCTACCGTTCTCCCATATGATTCTATAATTCTTTTTGAAAATTCATATTTGAATTCTTCTTTCGTTTTAAACATAAATCTATCTCCCTTACTTTTTCTTTAATTCAAAAATCATACTAGAAAATGGTGCTATATTCACTGCAATAGAATCATCTTTATGAACTGCATGTATTCTTTCTGATTTGATAACTTTTTTATTTGTAAAATCACAACCTGTATAACAAGCTGTTTCTGTGTTTATGATTTCTTCATATTCACCTTCCATAGGTACTGGTATACGATAACCAGTATGACTATTTCCAACAAAATTCATAACACATATCAAGATTTCACCAGTAGGTGCATATCTTGCATAAGCAAAGACACTTTGGTTATAATCATCTACAACTAACCATTCAAATCCTTCTGGATAATAATCATATTGATACAATGCTTCATGGTTTGCAATCAAATGATTTAAATCACTGAAATAATTATGGAAAGAATCATGTTGTGGATAATCTAATAATACCCAACCTAAAGCTTTCTTTTCATCCCATTCTTTATATTCAGCAAGTTCATTACCCATAAAGTTTAATTTCTTACCTGGATGAGTCATCATATATAAATATAATGTCTTACATTGTGCAAACTTTTGATCATTATTACCCCACATCTTATCAAGAATTGTTCCTTTACTATGAACAACTTCATCATGTGATAAAGGTAATATATAATTTTCTCTATAGAAATACATCATTGAGAAAGTCAGTTTATTATGAACATCCGTTGCTTGACGGAAAATTGGATCTTTTTTAAAGTAAGCCAATGTATCATTCATCCATCCTAAATCCCATTTATAATCAAATCCAAGTCCACCTACTTGAGGTGCACGTGTTACATTTGGATAATCAGTAGAATCTTCAGCAATCAACATAACACCAGGGAATAATCCATTCATATGTGAATTCATACGTTTCATGAACTCAATAGCCCCATCATTAACGCCTCTTTCTTTACTACCTTTCCAATAGATTAAATTACTTACTGCATCAAAACGAATACCATCAATATGGAAATAGTCAGCCCAGAAATGAACAGAAGACATTAAGAAACTACGTACTTCTTCTCTACCTAAATCAAAATAACAACTATCCCATTCTGTATATCTCAAATTAATATCAGGATATTCATAAACAAATCCACCATCAAAACGGTAAAGTCCATGACCATCTTTGACAAAGTGTGCAGGTACAAAATCCATAATAACACCTATATTATTCTTATGACAAGCATTAATAAATAACATCAATTGTTTTGGATCTCCATAGCGACTAGTCGCACTAAAGTATCCAGTTGCTTGATAACCCCAAGAACCATCAAATGGGAATTCAGTTAAAGGCATTAATTCAATATGTGAGAAACCATTTTCAATAACATATGGAATAATCTCATCAATCATTTCCTCATAACTATAATATTCTCCATCTTCTTCATCCGTAAAATCTTTCTTCATTTTCCAAGAACCAATATTGGCTTCATAAATATTTAAGACTTTATCAAAATTCTTAGTACGTTTGTTCAACCATCTTTTATCAGCCCATTTAAATCCATCAAGATTAAAAACTTTTGAAGCTGTTGCTGGTCTTAATTCACTAAAAAATGCATAAGGATCTGCTCTGTCAACAATAGAGCCGTTAGGTGTTTCTATACGATATTTATATGTATCATACTGTTTCACGTCTGGAATAAACAATGTAAAAATACCACCATCGTTGTATCTTTCCATATAGTCATTTTCGCCATTCCAGCCATTAAAATCGCCTACAACTTGGACACTTCTTGCATTTGGAGCATAAACTGTAAAACGAACACCTTTTTGGCGATCACGTTCTTCTAAATGAGCTCCAAAAACTTTATACATTTCAAGGCAATTTCCTTCATGATAAAGCTGAATCAAAAAATTATCTAACATGGTAACACCCCTTTCATATAATTTCATTATACATGAAACAAAATAAAAAAGCATTAATATTCAACATTGTAAAAAATATAAATATAAACAAAAAAGCAGAGCCTTCGACTCTACTTAACTGTAACCTCTCTAATATCTTTTAAGATAATAGAATAACTTCCATTCTCTTCTTTTCTTTTCTCTAAATGACTACCAGATAAATACTCTTCTATTGGTAAACTCACAACAATATCATCATCTAAAACAAGTTTACACTTATCCATAGATCCCATTGCTACACTCTTAATCAAATCCTCTTCACCAACACCCAAATCTTTCATCATCAATTCACTTTCTTCTTGAGCTTGATAATCACTTTCTAAGACCTTTTTGACAATCTCTAAAGGTTTTAAAGGTTGATTTGTTTCGACCTTTTCTTGAATCTCTTGTTTCATTAATGGTAATGCTTTACCATCATTAATATTATAAATATTATCCATCTTTTGAATAACTTTTTTCATTGTAGAAAATTTTTGTTTATCAGTTAACTTTTCTTCACCTTTAATCCATTGTGGATTTAAATAGAAGTCAGGTTTTCCATCAACAACATATTTCTTTTCAATTAAGAATAATTGTTTCTTATCAGCATTTATAATAATCGCTTCATCAACAGAAGATCCCATCATTGGCAAAACTTGTTGTTTTGTAATACGAACAATCCCATTTTCAATAGCACACATTGGAATTGTACGATAATTTAATTTTAAAGCTGCTAACATCTTTTCACCATTATGATAACAATCTACAAATAATAAATTACAGTTAGGCATCTCTTCAATAAGTGAACCTAATGCATAAAACTTATCTGTCATTTCTTTTGCTTGAGCAATGAATTCCTCATCACTTTCTAGCATCTTATCACTTCTTAACATCATCTCATGTAGTGAACCAACAGTTAATTCTTTCATTGCTGAAGAATTTAATGCTTTTTCAACTTTCTTATGATAATATTCTTGATTTGTTTCATTAATATCTACAAATGATTGAGAATGATATATTTTACGATGTTCAAAATCAATCATATGCATTAATAGTTTGTTTATAATTATTGTATTCATTTTCTTCACCCGTAGAAGATTATAGCATATTTCTTTATTCATTATAAGAAATACTTTATAATATTATTGAGGTGATTGAATTGAAAATTATTATTGCGCCAAGTAAAACAATGAAATATAAGGATTATGATTTTGATATATCTCAACCAATATTTCAAAAAGAAACTGATTATATTTATTCACTTTTGAAACAATATAATGATGAACAACTTTGTGAACTGATGAAAATTTCATACAAACAAGCAACAAAAGTCTATGATTATTATCATCAAAGACAAGAGTTATATCCTGCACTATCACTATATCAAGGGACAGTATTCAAACAATTAGAAATAGAGAAGTATAATGCACATCATGACTATCTTCATCGACACCTTTGTATAATGTCTGCTTATTATGGAGTTTTAAAATATAATACTGCCATCTCTCCCTATCGTTTAGACATGTCTATGAAATTAAATCATGTTAATTTGTATGAATATTGGTATACACCTATCTATCAATACTTTGAAAATGAGGATTTTATTATTTCACTTGCTTCAAAGGAATTTACTGATATGCTTCATCATCCTTATTTATACTTTATTGATTTTATAGAGATAAAAGATAATAAGATAAAAAGAAATGCAATGGTTATTAAAAAAGCGAGAGGACAAATGTTAAATCAAATGATTTTGAGTGAAATAAAAACTTTAAATGATTTAAAGAAATTAAATATTGATGGATTTATATATGATGAGTATTTAAGCAAAGATAAAATTGTAGTTTTCACAAGGAAAATATAATTTGCTTATTACATTTTTTAAAAAAATATTTAATATAAATAAAGGTAGGCTTGGTAAGGGACTACCTTTTTTTGATCTTATAATGGGACTCTAAATTTCAGCATGAATAATCCATGAGCTAGTTCTCCTTTGATGAGTAGATTATTTTCGCAGAATAGTCATACCATCAAAGGATTTTTTTATTCACGCTTAAGTTTAGAAGTAAAATAAGAAAAGCAGACTCCACTCAAATTTAGAGTAAGGAATCTGCTTTATTAAAATTTAGTTATCTCTTATAATCATCAAAAGAAACTTTATCACATACTTCTAAATACAAATATTCTTTTATCTGAATTTTTTATACAGCAATTTCTATTCTTTTCTTAACTTACATCTACACCAAAGTATACCTAATGCAGATATAAACAGAACTGTCATTGGCCATACTGTTATGTCTCCTGTATCCGGACTTTGATTTTTTCCAATCGTAAACGTTGTCTTTGCCTGTCCATCTTGTGAAACAATATTAATTATATGTTTACCTGTAGATAACGTATTTATAAAGTCAGCATGCAAAGTAACTATAGTACTTCCATTTGTAACATCATAATATTTGCTATCCAATTCAACATTATCTATCAAAACTTTTTGAAACTTGTTAAAATCAGCATTTGATTTAAATACTGCTTTTGAGTTTTTTAAAACAGATTGTCCAGCACCTTCTATAATCATATAATCATTTAAGATCATAGCTTTCTTTTCTAATCCTAAAAGTGCTTTTGTAATAGACGTTACATATCCATTAACAATTTCCTGCTGGGATACATTTTTATTTCTATCAATCCCATTGATAACTGTTTCTAGTGCTTCTCTTGAACTATCAGTATAAACACTTAAATCATTAGGAACTTTACTCAATGCTATATCTACTTCACTATAATCAGCACCTCTATATTTAAGGTTTTCTAAAGCATTTTCTATTGCTATTACATATCCATCTACTATATCTTGTTGCATACTGTTTTTATTTCTATCAATTGAATCAATAGCTGATTTAAGCGCATTCTTTGATTCCTCTGTATAAACATTTAAATCTGCGGGCACTTTGGTTAATATACTATCTACTTTACTATAATCAGCACCTGTATTTTTTAAATCAGTTTTAAATACTGGGTGTTTCATTCCCATAACCCACGTAATATTTGGAAATGCTTGTTTATTTAATTTTTCAATAAGATTCATATCCTTTAAATTAACAACTTCTTCTCCTGATTGAGATTGATTAAAACTTGAATCAACATTGGCATTAATCCCCGATACTGTTACTTTAGAGATTGCTCTTTCTATAGTATTAGATTGATTGTTTTTTGCCCAATAACAATAACTTGGAGCTTTACCCATAAAAGATGCAACCCATGAGACAATATTCCCTTTACCCTTATCTATTATTTGATCAGTTGCCATAAAACAATTTTTAATTTCCACATACTTTTCATCTGTTAAATTATTATCATAATCAAACCCTAATATTCCGCCAATTATAGTTTCATCATATTCATTATAAATTGAACCATCAAACCAACTATCTACAATTTTAGAAGACTCTTCTGGATTTTCCCATTGACCGACTAACCCACCAATAACATCAGCTATCTTTTCGGTTTTATAACTTTCAATTTTAGCAGAAGATGAACAACCAATAATTTGGGTGGATCCTGTACAAGATGCTACCAACCCACTCAATATTTTTTCACCAGTCGTTGATTTTATTTTTCCTGATGTAGAACAATTTATAATTGTTGCATTATTTGCCCAATCTGCAAGAATCCCAAAGCACGTTGATGTATCCTTATCGGGCAAAGAATTCCCTCCATTATCAGCAGTAATAAAGTCTGCATCAACAATATGTGTGTTTTTAACAACACCACCCATTGAAACAGCACCAAACAAACCATGATATCCACTGGTTGTACTTTTAGAAGTAAGGTTGTAAATTTGATGCCCTTGTCCATCAAAAACTCCTGCGAAGCATCCATCTGAGGCACCCTTGCCAATCGAAACCCAGTTATGTCCACCCAAATCAAGATCCACATCTAAATAAATGGTTTTACCCTTAAAATTTTTATTTAAATCACCTACAAAATGTTCTAAACTAGCTAATTGTTCAGCAGTGTTAATATGAAACTCACTTTTATTTTCATCATACCAACTTTCGTCAGACGTACCATCCCACTTATCTATTACCGTTCCAGCAAGTACATTACTTGGAAAAACAGTCATTACAATTAATAAGATGAGAGTTACTAAAATTATACTTGTTTGCTTCTTTCTGTTTTCTACCTTCATAAATTTTCCTCCTCCTTAGAAATGAATACATAAACTGAAAGACAACTAATGATTATGACTCGTGTGTAATCATCTACTTATAGTATAAAGGAAAAAAAGATAAAAAAATAGATTAAAAGCCACAATAGTGGCTTTTATTTGTATAAATATGGATATTGCATTGCCTCGGAAATATTTGTCGAATCTTGCCCAAGACTTTCTAAAATATCATAACCAAATTGTAAAGCTGCTGCTGGACCTCTTGCTGTTATAATATTTTGATCAATACAAGTCAATGTATCTTGATGAATGCCTGATGGAATTTGTTTTTCAAAGCCTGGTGAACAAGTGAATTTTTTACCACTGATAACACCTGCTGTTTCTAAAGAAATTGGTCCTGCACAAATAGCAGCAATCCATTTACCTTTGTTGTTAAAATCCTTTAATAACTGAATAACTCTTTGATCATCTCTTAAACTTGTTGCTCCTGGAAGACCACCTGGTAATATAACAACATCAGCATCATATTCCTTTTCATCAAATAACTTATCCATACGAACAGTAATTTGATGAGAACTTGTCACTTCCATACAATCCATTCCAACCATGTCGCAAGTTATCTTCATCCTTCTTAAAACATCAACAACACTCAATGCTTCAACTTCTTCAAAACCTTCTTTAAATAAAACAATTGCTCTCATTTATTTATCCTCACTTACTCTAATTAAAATCAATATAAACCATATCATACCAATTCCAAGAAGAATATGTCCTACACCTGACATTCCTGAAATTGCCATATCCATGCCATAACTTAAACCTAAAGCAGAAACTTGAGTAATTCCTCTTACGATTAACATAATAACAGTCATCATAACACCAACATTATATACAACAAATGCTTTCTTAAAATTCTTATCTTCTAATAAAGGCACTGCTTTCGCAAATAATCCTAAAATCATAAACATAAATACGCCTAAAACCATTAAGTGAACATGAACCGTTGATAAAGTCGTAATACCAGTAAAACCACTTAACTTTGTAAACTCACGATAGAACACCCCACCAATAAGTGCTAGTACAACATAAACAAGTGATACTCTTAACATCTTCTTCATTAACATTCCTCCTTTTGTGCCTTATATCCCATCCAAACAATCCAAACATATGCACATGTCTTTGGCATCATTAACGCTCCAATAACAGGTATAGTCTTTGAAAACAAAACAACTGGAGCATAGAAAGCAAAACTTAAAACAATAGCTAACCACATATATTTAAAGATTTTATCTTGATGAATACGAGCTTGTTGATAAAACAATACTATCATTAATACACCAAATATTGCAAATGGTATGTTCCTATAAATTCCCCATGATAATGGAGCATTGGCACTTAACCAATCATTTTGCGGGAATAAACATAATGCAATTCTTATAAAAGCTAATCCCCATACCACAAGCCTTAATGTTTTCACTTGCTTCATATCATATCTTTTTTCCCAAATATAATATAACATCACATAAAACAAAGTCATTGTAATAGAAGTCACTGCTTGTCCAAATCCTAAAGCTACAGTATTATTTTCTAACCCTATCGTCCACATAGAATAAACTCTAGGAACAAGATGAAATGCATCACCACATCCTAAAACAATAGCCATCCAACCAAATAATTTATATTGATCAAATGCCTTTGATCTTCTTACCATGACAATCCCAATACAAACAACTGATATTAAATACAAAACATCAAAAATTGTTTCAAATATAACCATATTATATTCCTCCTTATTTATATAAAACTCTTCTTATAATTTCAACAAATGCATCACAATCACCATGTCTATTTCTTGCAATAGAGATAGTATTCATAATTAAAAAATGAGTAAATGCTTCTTTTGTTAAAACATCGTTAAAAACATCTTTAGAAATCTTTTGATCTCTATCAATCACATTCCCTGTTTCACTCATAATATGCGCAAAACATTGCTTTTCCAATTGTCTACCTTTTTGTTTATCAGATGAATCCATCACAGACATTTGCATTAACCATGTATTCTCAAAATCTTCTATTTTATCTCTTAAAACTGTATACAAAGTTCTTACATAAAGACATATATCATTTTGATTATTCAAATCAGTTTGATGCATAATCTCTTGCCAGAATTCAAATACAATCGCAAATATTAAATCTGTTTTTGTTTCAAAATAGTTATAAAACACCCCTACAGATATCCCACATTCTTTAGCCAGTTTACGTATACTTAAAGCATCTACACCATCTTTCAAAAGAACTTCCTTCGCTTTTTCTATTAATATTTCCTGTGATGTAACATTCATTTTCATAGTTTTACCTCCATTGTGAACACTGTTCATTATACATGAGATTTATTATAATGCAACTTATATGCATAAAAAAGAACTACCTTTTATGATAGTTCTACCAAGAAATCATTGTTTCTCTTTTCTTTATATCTTTTAATGCTTGTATAAAGTCTTGAAGTTGAACAAACTTTTCTTTTGATTTTGCTTTATTTGTAAGGCATACACTATTTTCATTACTTAATAAAACCATTGGAATTTGATCATAAGTTATACGTGCGTTAACAATTTCATATGTTTTTTCTTTTGTTGTTAGATTTGTCTTTTCTTGGACATCTCCTACCAATAACATACTATATGCATAATGAGTAACAACTTGCTTAGACTTCTTAGAAAGGATATCTTCTCCATTAGGACCTTCTAATTTTATATACTTTTTAAAAGTTTGATCCTGTGATAACTCTATTTTATCTATTTTCGTTCCTTTAGGAATAGTCATTGTATTTTCAGTAAATTCAGCAGAGCTCTTTTCTGTTGATATAGAATTAATATATGTAGACATAATTGATGTATTTTCAGAAACAAGTTGAATAGAATACTCATCCTTCGTAGTCAGTTCTTTTTCATCTTTATTTGCATAATTCAAAATCAAAAATCCTGATATCATAAATATAACAAGTATAAATGCGAAAATTAATATTTGTGCTTGGCGTGTCATCTTTTTCATAATCAACTCTCCTTTTGTCTTATTTTATCACGTTTTGTCTTCAAGAACAATCACTACACATTTTATCCCAAATATGATATGATGAGAACATAATAAAGGAGAATAAAACCATGATTGATAAAACGAATATTGTACGTCACAATAAAATCTTATCTTATATAACTTATACTTTATGTTTAGCTTTTTTTCTATTCAATTATCAAGCTGTTATATCTACTGTTGGTTATGCATTATCATTAGCCACACCCTTATATATAGCTATTATTATTGCATTTATTTTAAATATCCCATTAAAAAGGGTTGAACATTTCTTTGGTAAAAAAATAAAACGGAAAGGATTTTTAAGAGGTCTTTCAATTGCTGTTACACTAATACTAGCGACTGTTTTAATTCTTCTTTTCTCATCATTTATCATCCCAAAGTTAGGTGAAAGTATTACACTTATTATCTCTAATATATTTAACTATACAAATAGAATTGTTACATTAATTAATGATACTCTTGCGAGTTTTAATGTTAATTATGCAATTAATTATGATTCTATTCAACAAGCCATCTCTAATTTAGATTTAGCTAATCTTTTATCAAAGAATGGTAATCTTCTAGGGAATGCTGGAATCAATATTATCTTTCAATCTTTTGGATTATTTGGTTTCTTTATAAATGCTATTACTTCATTTATTATGGCCCTTTATCTTTTAGCTAATAAAGAAACTCATCTTAGACAAGTTAAGAAAATCATTACTTTCTTATTTGGATACAAGAAGTCTTTAACAATATTTGATATTGGTACAGAAGCTAATCATTACTTTAACGGCTTTGTTTCAGGGCAACTATTAGAATGTTGTATTTTGACTTCACTTATGTATATTGGTTTTAAAGTGACAGGATTACCTTTCCCTGAGTTAATTGCTGTTATCATTGGTTTTGCAAGTTTAGTTCCAATGTTTGGTGGATTTGTTGGATTCGCTATTAGCTTTGTATTGGTCTTAGCAGTAGAACCTACTCACGCAATACTCTTTACAGTTTGTTTTGTTATCATACAACAGTGTGAAGCTAATTTAATCTATCCAAGAGTTGTTGGTGGTGCTGTTGGTATTTCTGGATTATATGTTTTGATATCTTTAGTTGTATTTGGTAACTTATTAGGCTTCTTTGGATTATTGATTGCAGTTCCAAGTATGGCACTTATCTACGCAGTAGGTAGTCGTTGGGTAAATTTAACACTTTACTCAAAACATATTGAGGTTACAAATCTAGAGATACGTAAGTTTGGTGATGAAAAACAAAAAGATTGATGGCACATGCCATTAATCTTTTTTATTTTATCCAATGTTTGATAATTTCTCTTGATGATCTATTCATTTCATCTCTAAACTCTGCAAAGAACTTTCTTTTTGCAAAAGCTTCAATGTATCTTCCTAAATCTTCTTCAGATTTATTTGATTGTTTCATAAACATTTCTTTAGTTTCTTGTAATGTTTTTTGATGATATTTATCAATGCTTACAACATCTTCTACAGCAAATCTTTTTGGTTTTTGACGATTCGCTTGTTGTTCAGTTGGTCTACCAAATACAACCATAACAAATGGAACTGCATACTTAGGTAAGTTTAATAATTCTTGATTAGCTTCAAAGTTTTCTAAAATATCCCCAATATAACATGAACCAATTCCCATTGATTCAGCAGCAACAACTGCATTTTGAGCAGCAATAATACAATCTTGAGTTGCTAAAAATAAATCTGATTCTTCAAGTTTAGGAACACCTGGTGTATACTCATTAAACATATCATACCACTTTTGATAATCCGCACAGAAGATTAAAACCAGTGGCGCTTTAGCAATAAAAGGTTGGTTATCACAACGTTTAGCTAATTCTTCCTTTAATTCTTGATTTTGAACGTCTATGATTGAATATAACAACATATTCCCTGCTGTTGGTGCTTGAATAGCTGATTCTAAAATAAGTTTTTTTTCATCAGCAGTAATCGGTTCATCACTATACAAACGAACTGATTTTCTACTATATAATTCTTTGATTGTTTGATTCATACTTTTCTCCTTTTCCCTTTTTAATTTCTTTTCTATTATACCATAGAATATTCATTGTTTTCCATGTATAATAGTTAAGAAAGTGAGGAAAAAACATGAATATACAAGATAGATTTTTAAAGTACGTAAGTTTTGATACTCAATCTGATCCAAAATCAACAACTGCGCCTTCTTCAAGTAAACAATTTGAATTGGGGAAATACTTAGTTACAGAGATGAAAGCGATTGGAATTGATAATGCATATTTAGATGAATATGGTATTGTTTATGGAACAATTCCTTCTAATAACAATCATCAAGGAAAAGTTATTGGGTTTGTTGCCCATATGGATACATCTCCTGATGCATCAGGTTGTGATATCAAACCACAAATTATTAATGATTATCAAGGAGATATCATTACATTAAATAAAGAAAAAGGTCTATATTTAGATCCTAAAGATTTTCCTTTATTATTAGATGTTATTCATCATGATTTGATTACAACTGATGGTACAACTCTTTTAGGAGCTGATGATAAAGCAGGAATATCTATTATTATGCAAATGGCTGAACATTTATATAATCATCCTGAATTTGAACATAATGATATACAAATAGCATTTACACCAGATGAAGAAGTTGGACGTGGAACTGAAAACTTTGATGTTAAGAAATTTAATGCCGATTATGCTTATACAATTGATGGTGGAGATATTGCAGAAATAGAATATGAAAACTTTAATGCATTTAGTGCAATTGTAGAAATTACTGGAAAAAGTATTCATCCAGGAACTGCTAAAAACAAGATGATTAATTCTATCCATATATCTCAAGAATTTGATGCTATGTTGCCAGTTCATGCAAGACCTGAATCTACTGAAGGCTATGAAGGATTTAATCATCTTCATGATATTCATGGAGCTTGTGAAAAAACAGTAATGGAATATATTATCAGAAACCATGATTTGGATTTAGCTAAAAAACAATGCCAAGATTTTAAAGATATTGCTGATTTTCTAAATCATAAATATGGTTATCCAATGATTCATATAACAATTGAACAAAGTTATTTAAATATGAAAGAACATATTCTAAAGAATATGTATATTGTTGATAATGCCATCAAAGCAATGAAAGAATGTCATATTTCACCAATGAGTGTTCCTATTAGAGGAGGAACTGATGGTGCTAATCTCACATATATGGGACTTCCTTGTCCTAATATGGGTACAGGTGGATATAATTATCATGGACCTTTTGAATACGTCTCAACAACAATGATGAATAAACAAGTAGAAGTTATTCTTCAAATCTTAAAAAACAATATTTAAAAAACAAAGATTATGGCTCATGAGCCATAATCTTTTTGTTTATCTATGATGAAAATAGTATAGTTTTATTTCCAAATTGCTTTTAACGTATGTTCACCATTCATAGTGACTTTCGTATCATTTTGGATCATTGTTCCATTATATTGCCAACCGCTAAAAGTGAATCCCAATTTTTGAGGATTTGGTAACGTACCATATACTTCATTGAAAGGAACTTCAATAGTTGGAATTGTTGATTTTTGATCAACCATTCCACCATTCAAATCAAATGAAACACGAATAAGGGAAGGAGTCCATGCCGCATAAAGAGTTCCGCTTGCTTTTACAGTCATTGTTTCTAAATCAAAAGATTTAGTTAGATCAGAATCCTCAAACCAGCCAGCAAAAGTATATCCTGTTTTAGAAGGAGTTTCAATTTGAATATACTCATCATATTTACATTTGTAAACTGGTATATTATCACCACCAGCTGTATCAAAGGTTATTGAATAATGACCAGAAGATGCTAAATAAATAACAACTCCAATAAGCAATATCATTAAAACTGCTATAACCCTATTCAAAGTTTTGATAGAGACTTTAGCACCTCGGTATAATCCACCACCAGTTCCCCAATTTTTCACCTTTTTTGTTGATTTTTCTATACTATCTTTATCATCCATTATATATTACTTCCTTACTAGATATTTACGCATATCCAATGCACATGCTACTAAGATAATTAAACCTTTGATAATATATTGCATACTTGAATCAATACTTAAGAATGTTAATCCAATAAAGATAATACGCAATAATACAACGCCTATAATAACCCCACGTATCTTACCAATACCACCAACAAATGATACACCACCAATAACACAAGCAGCGATAGCATCAAGTTCATAGTTTAATCCAGTTGCAGCACTGTTTGAACCAATTCTAGCAGATTCTATGAATCCAGTCAAACCGTACATAATACCAGCTAAAACAAAAACGATAATAATTGTTCTTGTAACATTAACTCCTGATACATTAGCAGCTTCAGGATTTGATCCAACTGCAAACATATTCTTTCCAAATTTAGTTTTGTTCCAAATGAACCACATTAAGATTGTAATCAGTATTGCAAACCACACAAAATTCGGGATGCCTCGATCACCTATTGTTAATATTGAACCAGTAACAAAGCTTGTAAATCCAACATCCAAACCAGAAATAGCTTGTCCGTTGTTATCTCCTTGCATTAAGAAAATCAATAAAACTCCATAAACAATTAATTGAGTTCCTAGTGTAACAATGAATGGATGTAAGCTAAACTTAGCTACGCAGAATCCATTAACAAATCCTACAATTGCTCCAATTGCAATAACAACCAATATCGCAACAATAATTGGCATAGTATCTACACCTGTAAACATCTTGTTTGCATATCCTGAAGCTTGTAATAAAGCTGCGGAAACGCAGGCAGTTAACCCAACGATTCTACCAGCTGATAAGTCAGTACCAGTTAAAACGATACATCCAGCAATTCCTAATGCAATAGGTAAGTTTGCTGCTGATAATGAGATAATATTAATAATAGAAGCACTAGATAGGAATGTTGGATTGACAATCTGAATTCCTATAATTGCTATAATCATGAATATATATAAAGAATTGTTAATTAGTAATTCCTTAATATATGTCATTTTATCTTGTTGATTTAATGCTTTAAATTCATCAATCTTGCTTGTTATACCACCAAATATTTTAGTCATATATTTTCACTCTCCTTTATACATATTTCGTTGCAAGTGTCATAATCTCTTCTTGTGATGTCTTGCTAGCCTCAACTTCTCCTGCTAAACGTCCACCAGACATAACGAGAATACGATCACATATTCCTAATAACTCAGGCATTTCAGAAGAAACAACAATAACTGATTTCCCCTTACTTGCCAAATCAATAATTAATTGATATATTTCATATTTTGCACCTACATCAATTCCACGTGTAGGTTCATCTAACAATAGAATATCTGGACTTGTTAATAACCAACGTCCTAAGATAACTTTTTGTTGATTACCACCTGATAAAGAACGAATTTGTGTATTTTGAGATGGTGTTTTAATACGTAAAGCACCAATAGCCCATTGTGTATCATACTTCATTTGTTTATCATCTAAATAAAGACCATGTTTCATATAATTATTCAAATTAGAAATAACTGTGTTTTCTTTAATTGTAAGAATAGAGAAAATACCAGTTGCACGTCTTTCTTCTGTTAGTAAAGCAAAACCATTTTTAATAGCTTCAAGAGAAGTCTTGTTCTTCACTTCCTTACCAGCCATAGTAATCGTACCGCTTTTTCTTGTTCTAATTCCAAATATACTTTCTAAAACTTCAGTTCTTCCAGATCCATCAAGACCAGAGAAACCAATAATTTCACCTTTTTTCACTTCAAAAGAAACATCTTTAACTTGATTATATGCTCCAGTTAATCCCTCAACTTTTAAAATAACATCACCAACTTTATTTTCTTTTGGTGGAAAACGATTTGTTAATTCACGTCCAACCATTAATTTAATAATCTTATCCATTGTTAAATCTTTAGCAGTTTCAGTTGCAATCCATTTTCCATCACGCATAATCGTTACTTCATCAGAAATTCTTAAAATTTCTTCCATCTTATGTGAAATATAAACAATCCCACATCCACGATCACGCAACATATTAATAATCTTAAATAAATGTTCTACTTCTTGATCATTTAAAGAAGATGTTGGTTCATCAAATACAATAACTTTTGAATGATAAGAAACTGCTTTAGCAATCTCTACCATTTGTCTACTTGATACTGGCATTGTACTCATAATACGTTTAGGATTAACATCAATATTCAAATCTTTAAAGATTTCCATTGTATTCTTATACATAACTGACTCAGAAGTCATAATTTTAAATTTTGTTGGATATCTTCCTAACCATATATTATCCATAACATTACGTTTTAATGCTTGATTTAATTCTTGATGTACCATCGCAACACCATGTTCTAGGGCATCTTTAGAGTTTTTAAAATTGATTTCTTGACCTTCGAGAATAATCGTTCCCGAATCTTTGGCATACATACCAAACAAACATTTCATTAGCGTTGATTTCCCAGCTCCATTTTCACCCATAAGGGCATGAACTGTTCCTCTTTTTACGGTTAAAGAAACATCGTCAAGAGCTTTAACTCCAGGGAATTCTTTAGAAATATTCTTCATTTCTAATAAAACTTCGCTCATAACTTTCCTCCTTTACAAAGAGAAATGGGGCATTGGTCATGCCAAAATGCCCCACCTACTTTTAATTAGTCTTATTCTCCTAAATATTGTGCGTATGGGATACGGATTTTAGCAACATCTTTATCGATATTGTAGCTAGTAGTACCATCCATTAAACCTTTACCACCATTAGCATTACCAGCTAATAAAGTGATTGCTTTAGCCATACCTTCAGCATCTTGCTTAATAGTACCAGCCATAGATTTAGCTTTAATTAATTCAATTGCAGAAGCAGTAGCATCTACTCCAAATACAGGGATTGTTTTACCACTACCTGTATTGTATCCAGCAGTTTTTAATGAAGTGATTGCACCTTCTGCCATACCATCATTATTACAGATAACTAACTCAATCATATTCTTATTACCTTCGCTATAAGAAGCAAGAGCAGTATCCATATATTCTTGTGAAGCTTTTGAAGACCAAGCACCATCTTTGTCAACTAAGTATTTATTTGCATTAGCTGCATCATAGAATACTAATTCTGATTTTCCAGCATCTTTTAATACTTTGTTAGCATCTTCAACACCGTATTGAGTACGATAAGTTGCTTCGTTATTTCCTTCTTCACCTTTAAACATTACATAAGAAATTTTACCATCTTTGTTTAAATCATATTTATCATAATCTTTTAATAAATATTCTCCAACCATCTTACCTTGTAAATGTCCAGCTTCAGCAGCATCTGTACCGATAAATGCACATTTTTCATAACTCTTAACAACACTACTATCAACTTCACGATTGAAGAAGATTACAGGAATGTCTTTAGCTTTTGCTTTATCAACAATTGCTTGAGCAGCATCTACAGATTTTGTGTTAACAAGATTAACGACTAATACTTTTGCACCTTTAGTAATTGCAGTATCGATTTGTTCAGATTGAGTCGTTTGGTTATTGTTACCATCATAATTTTGAGCAACAATTCCAGCATCTTTAAGTTGTTTATCTAAGACAGCTCTTACACTTGAAATATATGGATCGGCATTGCTATAGTAGAATACATGAACTGTAGCTTCTCCTCCTCCTGATTCCTTTTTATCAGAACCACAACCAGTTAGTGCGATACCCATACAAAGTACCATTGCACATGATAATAATAAAGATAGAACTTTTTTCATTTTTTTGTTTCCTCCCTTTTTAGTTCTTACAATATTATTCTAAACTCAATTGACTATTTTTGTAATACAAAATTCTATTCACTATAGGTAAAATTCTATTTATTGTAAAATAAAAAATCCCCTATTAAGGAGATTAGTCAAAAGGAAATACTATTTTTTGATTTTCTTGTTCAAACATATTGTTTTTGGTAATCGTTACTGTCTTTGTATAAACAAATTCTTCTGATTCCTTTTTTCCGTTCACTAACTCATATGCTTCTTCTACTCCTAAGTATCCTAAAGCAAAAGGATTTTGAACAATCAAAGCATCTATTTCTCCTGTTTCAAGCATTTCTACAGAAATAGGATTGTTATCAAAAGCAATTACAGACACCTTATTCTTTAGTTTCTTTTCTCTCATTGCATCACCAACACCTAAAGTTGTCCACTCATTAAATGTTGCAATAACATTAATATCAGGATGTTCTTCTAACAATTGAAAGGTTCCTTTTGTAGCCGATGCAATATTTGATTGAACATTAATCGTATAAATATTTTTAATATCTTTATTCTCTTTTAAAGCCTCTCTAAAGCCATTTTCTCTTTCTTGACCATTAGCAGTATTTGCATCAAAATTAACAATCCCTACTGTTTTACTTGGTTCATCTATGTCTAAAGCAGCTTGCCCAGCCATTTTACCAGCTTCAAAATTGTTTGTTGTGATACGTAAACTTACTTTATCAGAGTTCACATCACTATCAATAATAACAACCTTAATCCCTTTTGAAACAGCTTTTTCTACTGGTTCAGTTAATTTATGATAATCAATTGAAGATAATACAATCGCATCAACATTCTTACTAATTGAATTTTCAATCATTTTAACCTGTGATTTATAATCTTCTTCATTTTCTGGACCTACAAATGATAAATCAATATTATATTCTTTACTAGCTGCATTAGCTCCTGAATAAACAGACTTAAAGAACTGTGATGTTGTTGATTTCACAATAACATCAATTTTTAATTTATCTTTAGTTGTTGTGCAACCACATAACATAATCATCAAACACAAAATCAATATAGATATTTTCTTATGCACTGTAGTATTCCTCCATAATTGCTGGAATTCTGATTGTAATAGTTGTCCCTACATCTAACTCACTGTTAACAGTAATTCCATACTCTTCACCAAAATATATTTTAATTCGATCATTTACATTCTTAACCCCAATTCCCTTACTATCAGTTAATTCTTTACGAAGTATCTCAGTCACTTGTTCTGATGTCATTCCTATACCATTATCACTAATTGTAAAGAGAATATCATTTCCTTCTTTCTTTGCAGTAATTACAATTTTTCCTTCATCTATCATTCTTGATATTCCATGATATAAAGCATTTTCAATAATTGGTTGTAAAGTAATTTTATGACAGAAATAAGGTAAAACTTCTTCATCAATATCAAATGTATATTCAAATTGATCTTTATAACGATAACTTTGAATAACAAGATAGTTCTTAGCATGTTGAATTTCTTTTTCAATCGGAATTAGTTCATAACCTTTTGATATACTAATTCTAAACAATTGAGCTAAAGCACTAACCATTTTAATAGCATCTTCAGTCTTTTCTCTTTCACACATCCATTGAATTGAATCTAATGTATTATATAGAAAATGAGGATTAATTTGAGCTTGTAATGCTTTTAATTCTGTCTTTCTTAAAATAATTTCTTCACTCTTCACTCTTTCCATTAATTCTTGAATTTGAACAACCATATGTTCAAAGGAATGAGATAACTTGTTAAATTCACTAACTCCTAGTGTTGGTGAATATTTAAAATCAATAGCATTCTTTTCAAATTCATTCATTGCAGAAACTAATGAACGAATTGGTTTTGTTAATTTTCTTGAAAGTGCAAATACGAGTATAGAGGCACATAAGATAACAACAAATAAGATACTTATCATACTTGTTGTTGCGGTAGCAACCTTGCTATCAACCAGTTCAGATACATAACTAACTCCAACAACTTTCCAATTAAAATTAGGGACTTCTTTTGATGCATAAATCGTTCCATCATATATCTTTGTATTTTGACCTAATTCAGAAATAATTTCATTATTTTCTTTTTTTATATCAAGATATATTAATTGTTGTAAAGGATGATAAATAATTTCTCCTTGATTATTAGCAATATAACAATACCCATGTTGACCAATCCCTACATTATCAATATTTGTAGCCATTGAAGAAAAACGGATATCCATTGTTACATAGACTTCTTTACCATAACTTCCAGCCCATTTCTTTTGAGCAATTGTGACAACCCAAGGATATTGTTGTTCAAATATACTTTGAACATGTGGTGCACTAATACTATAATCAGATGTTTTATCAAGTTCAGCTTTATTAAAAGATAAATTTGTTTCAATATTTTTCTTTAAACTATATTTACCTTGATATTGTAGAATTTTCCCATTTTCATCATATAAAATAATAGAAACAATATCATCATTAATATCAACCATTGTTTTTGTATGTTCTTCGATAACACTTTGATTTTCAGCAAGTGAAACTGTTGATACAATATTATCCATATTATGCTTGATAACACTAGAATAGTTTCCAATTGTATCTGAGACTTGAGTAATAGATTGCTCAGCATTTGTCATAGCAAAACTTGTCATAGATTCTTTAAATATTTGAAAGAATGATAAGGTTAATAAAAATGCTACAACAATAACTGTTCCAATAACAAATAACATTAGATATATAGATATAGAAAAATTCCTTATTTTTACTTTTCTCATAATGTTTTTTGCTCTCTCATCTTATTTGGTGATACCCCATAATATCTTTTAAAACAATAACTAAAATAATGTTGATCACTATACCCACATTGATTCGCAATTTCTAATAATTTAGCGGGTGAATATAAAACTAATTCTTTTGCAACTTCCATTCGCTTTTTTGTTAAAACTGAAACAAAGCTTTCGCCTATTCCTTTTTTTATTAAAGAACTTAAATAACTTGCACTTATATGTAATTGATCACCAACTAAAGGTAGAGATAAATCCTCATTACCATAATCTCGATTAATGATTTCCATAATTTGATCACAAACAACTTCACTATTTAATCTTTTTTGTTTATTAATTAAATCCTTACACTTTATACAAAAATCAGTAATATCTTTTCTTTTTTCATTAAAAGAATGTTTAGATAATATTTGAGAGGTTTCTGATGCTTGATTAAATGAATCACTTGATGAATTTTCATCACATAGTGAGTGAACAAGCGTACATGATGTAGAAATCATATGCATGATTAATAAATCAATATCTGATCTTGATGCATTCTGATCTATCAGTTCAACAAAAATACTTGATATATATTTTTCAATATCCTCACCTTGACTAGATTTTAAAAGAATTTCTACCTTAGATGTAACTTTTTCAACATATCCATAACTCAATGTATTCTTACGTTCTATATCCTCTATATAACTTACATTACGATGAGCACCATTTCCATATTCTAATGCATTACAAGCTTCATCATATGCTATATAAGTTTTAGATAAAACATCAACTACACTACTTATTCCTATATAACAATCTTGATTGATAGTTCGTTTTGATGTTTGAACGATTTCATTCACAACTATATCTTTATATCTTTCAATCGCCCAATTCATACCTACAAATAATGAAACAATTTTCCCATGAGAATAAAATGATCCACATCTTAAGTATTTTCTTGCAATTGTATCAATAGCGTTCAAATGTTTCATTTGAGTAATATTCTCATTATTATCAAAGAAACGAGTAACAATAACCATATAGTTAGATTTATCTTTAAGACTTTCTCTTAAGTTTAATTCTATAGATTTTTGATTTAACATATCTTCATAATCAGATGTTGGTGTTACAGAATATTCTCTATCTAATAATAAAGACATTAAAAAATGATCAACATGTAATTGTAAAATATCAGAATCATTATTAATTGTAAAGATTTCACTTAATGAATCCATCTTTTCTTTAATACTTTTAAATTCTTGAACAATTTCATCTTTTGATATTGGTTTTAATAAATACTTAATAATATTATATTGAATAGCTTGTTGAGCATAACTAAAGTCATCATAACCACTTAAAAAAACAATTTGCATTGCTGGGCGTATTTCTCTGACTTGTCTTGCTAAGTCTATACCAGAGATAAAAGGCATTTTTATATCAGTTAATAAAATATCTGGTTCTAATGTTTCAACGAGTTCTAATGCTTCTACCCCATTTTCTGCTTCACCAATAATTTTAAAGCCTATTTCTTCCCAAGGAACAGCTTCTATGATAGCGCGACGTAACTCAAATTCATCATCAGCTACAACCATTGTATACATAAGATTCCCTCCCTTTTTGATAATATCTTATAAAATTGTATCACAAAGATTTTATTTACGCACTACAAAAATAAAAAGACTACCATCAATGGTAATCAATTTATTGAATAAAATATATCTTATTTCTATTTGGGTATAAATAGTTAACTCCATCTTTTGTAAAAGAAACAGTTTCTTCACTAAAGATTGTATAAGTTAAACCATTATATTCATATTTAATATTAAGTTCTAATGCATAGACAGTATCTAATGACATTTTTACATCACCTTTAATAGGGATAGGATTTTGATTATTCCATAATCCAATTGTTGGTCCTGGACCATGTCCATAAATATTACATGGATGTGAATATAAACATGCATCAATACCTTCAGCTTTGGCTTTTTCTAATGATTGCATTAAGACATCATTTCCTGTTTTTCCAGCAGCCATTGTTTCACAAACAATATCTTGGAAACGATTATTCACTTTGAATCCATCTTGCATCCATTGTGGAACATCTTGATCGTTATCTTTAGGCACATAAGCTAATCTTTGAGTATCACTACATATATTTAAGTATTTAATACCAAAATCACAATGTAATAAATCACCTTTTTGAATTGCTCCTTCATAGATAACACCATCATGACCTTCTCTTTGAATATCAATTGTTGGTGAGAACCAATATTGTAAACCTAATTGTGTTACTGAATCCATCATAAAGTATTCTAAGTCTTCAGGTGTTGTTATTCCAGGTTTAATTGTTTCAAAACTAAATGTTTTCTCAATAATTGAAAAAGCAATATTCATTAATTCAGGATATAAAGTTAATTCTGTTGGTGTTCTAATTTCCATTACTTTAATAGGAAGCATGTCATCTACAACAAATCTTTCTACATATTCTTTCTTTAATGATTCTTTTAATGTTTCATATAATCCATAACTTAGTCCATCAGCATATGTAAAGTCCTTAGATATATTAATAGCTATCTTATTTGGTTGATATTCATCAAATAAGCGATTTAATGCATCCATCTGTTCTTCCTTACCAAAGTTCCAATATTGTGGGTAGAATTGATTTAAAGAAGCATCTGGCATACTTAAAGAAAAACGTTTCACTTCATTATTTGTTTTGATAAACACAAGCATAGTAATACGTCTTGCTGTTAAATAACAAGCTGGTGTTAAAGAATCAAAAACAAGATCTTCATGATATTCCTTACTTGCAACAATCCAAGCATCACTTTGACTTTGTTTCATCACATCAGGAACAATGATATCTAGTCTTTCTTTTAAGCATATATCTTTTATTTGATATTGTTCTTTTATTGATTTCATAACTCTTTTCCTTTCAAAAAAGGAGCACAAAGTGCCCCTTTTATTTATCTTATTTAAAATAAGCTCTTGTTAAATTGAAATGTCCTTCTGGTGAAGAAGTAATTCCTTCTACTTTAGAAGATTTTAAATGAGGATCAGAATATCCGAATAAAGGAATAATATAAGCCTTTTCTTGTACTAGATATTTTTCAGCTTCATGTAATTTAGTTAAACGATCTTTACCATCTAATTTGTTAGCAGCATTTACCATATCTTCATACTTTTTATCATCTACAGTATTACCTTTAGTAGTTGCTCCAACATACATTGACATATATGCCATTGGATCAATAAAGTCAGCAGTCATAGCATGACGTCCAATTTCAAATTCACCTTTATCACGAGCATCAAAGAAAGCTTCACCTTCCATTGGTTTATATTCTAAATCAATGTAAGCTGCTTTTAATGATTGTTGTAAAGATTGAACAACAGTTTTATGCATTGCATTGTCATTTGAACTGTATACTAATTTTAATCTCTTAGTTTCACTATAACCTGATTTTTTCATTAATTCTTGTGCTTTAGCTAAATCAAAAGATGCATATTTTCCTTCTTTATCAGCTTCTTCACGGAAGTCACCATTAACTCCAGGAATACCAACAGGAACCATACCATTTAATTCATAAGCATTGTCACCTTTATCAACAACTTTTAACATTGATTGACGATCAACAGCATATGAAATTGCTTGACGTACATTAACATCTTTTAATGCTGGATTTGTATTTTCATCTCCTGCATTAACTAAGATAAAGTAGTTACATACAAATGGATCAATGTTGTAAACTTGTTTCTTTAAATCTTCATCACTAGCAATTGTTTTATCATTTACATTTGTAGCAAAATCAAGTTGTCCTGATTTGAATGCAGTTGTTTGTGTATCTTTATCAGAAATATTCTTGAATTCAATTTTTTCTAATTTTACATCAGCAGCAGCATAGTAGTTAGTGTTTTTAGATAACATAATGCTATCTTTTACACTTACTGAATCTACTTTGAATGCACCATTAGTAGGATATTTAGTATCTAATGCCCAAGTTGATTTCGTTACATCTTTAACATTAGCTTCAAAATATTCTTTTTGAACTGGATAGAAAACTGTGTTTGTTAATAATGAAGTAAAATAAGCACATTTTTCATTTAAAACGATTTGAAGAGTAGTAGCATCTACAGCTTTTACTGCGATATCTTTCAATTCATCCATAGTTTTGTATGCTGCCCATCCCTTGTCAGTCATTTTTCCAGCACCTTTAATAAATTGATAGATAAATTGAGTGTAATAACCTTCAGTTGTTACAGCTCTTTTAATTGAATAAGCGAAGTCTTCAGCAGTTAATGCTTTTCCATCACTCCATTTTAAACCATCTTTCATTTTGATAGTATAAGTTAACCCATCTTTACTAATTTCTGGTAATGCAGTAGCTAATAATGGTTCAACTTCCCCATTTTTACCTAATTTGTATAATCCTTCATAAGCTTGTGCCAATACATTGGCAGTAACAGAGTCATCTACAACAGCTGGATCAGGATTCGCAAAATCTTTCCCAGAACCTACACGTAAAGTTGTTGAACTACTAGAAGAGTCTCCCCCTCCACAACCAACTAATGCAACAGCCATTGCTAAACTCATTAAACTTGCAAATAGTCTTTTCATTTCCCTTTTTCTCCTTTCAACTATTTATCATATAGATGACAAGCAACAAGACGTCCTTCAACTTCCTTCAATTCAGGTTTATCTTGTCTACACTTATCAAATGCCTT
>JAVWHX010000003.1:35328-62315 GCA_036639875.1 Coprobacillus sp. | reverse complement strand
AATATTTTTCATAATTTGTTTCGTAATTCATGGTTTTTGGTTATTATTGTTTTATTAATATTTGGTCTTCACTTTATTCTTTTCATTTTATGTGGATTAATTATTGATTATATAAAAAATTTAAAATTTACAAATGCATATACAGTTATTATGAAAGAGTATAGTGAAACAAAAGATGATGCTAAGTTATTAAAATCATTACTTAATATAGAATCACTACCAAAAACTCAAGATAAAAAAAATATTTATTATCTATCTTTATCAACTGCTTATTATAAAACAAATAACAAGATAGAATCTAAAAATCAATTACTAAAAATTATTACAAATAATCAAGCTATGATTCAAGCAGTAAAAAATCAAATGAAGTTATTAGAAGAATAAATTAACTTATTCTTCTTTTTTAGGTAATGTCAAAAGCTTTTGATAGACGAAATTTAAAAGGTATATTACTATGAAATTGAAAAGGAGGTTCACTAGTGGAAATAGGAAATCAAATAAAAACAAAAAGATTAGAAATGAATTTGTCTCAGGATGAATTAGCAGATAAAATTTATGTAACACGTCAAACAATATCAAACTGGGAGAATAATAAAAATTATCCAGATATCCATAGTTTATTATTACTAAGTACATTATTTGGGATATCTATAGATCAACTTATTAAAGGAGACATCGATATGATTAAAGAAGAAATAAAAAGAGAAGATATTTTAAAGTTTAATAGAAGTAGTCAAATTTTTTCAGTTTTATTCGCTGTAACAATTATTTCAATAGCACCTTTATTCTATTATTTAAAAACATATGGAATGATTGTCTGGGCAATTATATTTATTATAACAATGATTTATGCATTAAAAGTAGAAAAATATAAGAAAGAGAATAATATACAAACATATAAAGAGATTCTTGCATTTATAAATGGAGAAAGACTTGATGAAATATCAAAGCATCAAGAACAAGGAAAGAAAAGTTATCAAAAGTTTATTATAGCGTTATGTTTTGGATTAGGATCATTTATAATAGTATCATTAATGCTTATGATTTTGTCTAAGTTTTAGGAGTATAATGGTGATTAAATTGAAACTTCTATAAAATATAATGAAAAAAGTTTCAAAATGTATTAGAATAATGAAGAGGTGTTTTATATGGAAAGAAGTTCTTATTTAATTAAACCAGCTTCATCGTTATGTAATATGAATTGTAAATATTGCTTTTATAGTGACGTTTCTCATAATAGAAGTGATTATTCAAAAGGAATAATGAAAAAAGATGTTGTTGATATACTTATTGAAAAAGCTTTGAATGAATCTCAAAATATTACTTTTGCTTTTCAAGGTGGAGAACCAACAGTTGCAGGAATTGAATATTTTAAATATTTTATAAATAAAGTTAATCAAGAAAAAAAAGATCATACTATTGAGTATGCTATTCAGACAAATGGATTGCTAATAGATAAAGAATGGATAGAAATATTTAAAGAAAATAATTTCTTGGTAGGAGTATCCCTTGATGGTTATAAATCTAATCATGAGAGTATAAGGTTAAAGCAAGGAGAAGGAACTTTTGATCAAGTTATGAATACACTTTATCTTCTTAAACAAAATGAGATAGATTATAATGTTTTAACAGTTGTTACATCTTCATTAGCAAAGTATCCAAAACAAGTTTATGAATTTTTTAAAGATAATGAAATTGATCATATTCAATTTATTCCTTGTTTACCAGAGTTAGATCAATCTACACAAAATTATGAATTAAAGCCAAAAGAATTTTATTCCTTTTATAAAGGAATCTATGAGTTATGGAAAGAGGATATTTCTAAAGGGAAAATGATTTCTATTTCTTTGTTTGATAATTTAGCAATGCTGTTTAAAGGAATTTATCCGCATACATGTGGAATGTTAGGACAATGCCAATTACAAATGATCATCGAAGCTGATGGGTCTATATATCCATGTGATTTCTATGCTTTAGATAAGTATAAACTTGGTAATATTGTTTTTGATGAAATATCAGAAATAAGAAAATCTCAAGTGTTACATCAATTTTTAAAAGAAGAAAAGAACTACTGCAAGTTATGTAAACACTGCAAATTTTATAAAGTATGTCAGGGAAATTGTAAGAGAATGAATATCGTGTACTTTGATGAAAATTATTGTGGCTATCAACAATTTTTAGAAGAGACATATAAAGAGTTTTATAATTTATAAAAAAAATCTTCAATTAAGAAGATTTTTTAATATGCAAGTTCTGCTAACAATATTTCAATAAAGACAAAGAATAATGCTTGATCATCAAGAAAAGAAGATGTTGAAGCTTTAGAAATCCATGGTAAAATAAACTCATAGTCGCATAATTTACCAATTTTATTATGAGGATTCATTGTAATTAAAACAATTTTTGCATCTGTTTTTGAAACCTCTTTTATAAAATTATCATAATAACTGTTTTTTGCATATATAGAAAAGAAAATAATGAGATCATCTTTTGTCATAATATCTTGGATAACTGATAAAAGAACAAAATCAGTAATGGCTTCAGCATCATAGCCGATTTTTGACATACGTAATCTTAATTGGGTTGCAGAAAGACCAGTTCTATTTGAACCTACAACTTTAATTCGTTTTGATGATTTAATCTCTTTAATAAGTTCTTTAATTTTAGATATATCTAATGCATCATTAAATTGACGAAGATATCCTTCATATAAAGAAGTAATTGATTTAATTGTATTTAATGGATGTGTTTCGTTTTCTGGTCTTTCACCAGAAATAATGTATCTAGACATTTCAAACTTAAACTCTGAAAACCCATTATAACCAACCTTTTTACAAAATCTAATAATTGCTGCTTTAGAAGTATGAGTTTCTTTAGCTAAAGTTTCAATAGGATGTCTAATAATCATATTAGGTTGTTTTTTTAGCCATTCATAAATAAGCGTATCTACTTTTGTAAAGTTATCTTTGTATAATTCTATTTTTTGTATTGGATTCATATTTTATGACTTATGTAAAATAAGTCAATCAGCTCCTTTCATTATGAAAAAAATATCTTTATTTAAAATAATATACTAAAACTTTTTTCATTAGAATCATTATATCACATTATATTTTAATAAGAAAATACTTTATTTAAAAATAATTTCAATTAATTTTAAAACTTTTTTCAATAAAGTGTTGAAATTTATTTTATCAATGATATAATAAAAATGAAATTAGTTTCAAAACATGACGTCATTATAACAATTTTAGGGAGGAAATAAGTTATGAAAAAATTTATGGATGTTTTAGAATCAAAGCTTCTTCCAATTGGAGCTAAATTGGCAGAAAACAGATATCTTAAAGCAATTAATAAGGGCTTTATGATAATTTTGCCACTTACTATTTTTGGATCTATCTTTACTTTAATTGCAAGTTTTCCTATTCCAGCATGGACACAATGGCTAGCTGACGCAGGATTAAGTGGCTGGTTATCATTACCATCTAAATTAACAATTGATTTAATTGCTTTATACACAGTAGTAGCAATTGGTTACTCATTTACAAAGCAAGAGGGTTATAATGGATTTTCTGGTGGAATAGCAGCACTTGTTAGTTTTCTTATCCTTACACCTTTAGCACAAATTGTTACTAAGCAAGACAAAGTTGTTACTGCGATTAGTATGGATTGGTTAGGTGCGAAAGGTTTATTTGTAGCAATGATTGTTGGTATTTTAGCATCATTATTATTTGTATTGTTTACTAAAAAAGGTTGGGTTATTAAAATGCCAGAAGGTGTTCCACCAATGGTATCACAATCATTTAGTTCTTTGATTCCTATAGCAGCTATTGGTACAATTTTCTTAATTATCTCATATTTATTTAGTTTAACAAGTTATGGAAGTGTTCATAGTTTAATTTATACATTTATTGCTATGCCATTACAAGCAGTAGGTGGAAGCTTTGGAGGTATGATTATCTTTACTATCGCTTTACATCTTTTATGGTTCTTTGGTATTCATGGAGGGAATGTTGTTAATTCAATTACTAATCCTTTCTTATTACCATTGGCATTACAAAACTTAGCAACATTCCAAGCAGGAGGAACACCAGAGAATATTTATTCAGCTGCTTTTAAGAATACTTATCAATTTGGTGGATCTGGTATGACAATTGCTTTGGTTATTATGATGATAATGTTTGCAAAATCACAAAGATATAAAACATTAGGAAAGTTAGCATTACCAGCAAATCTCTTTTATATTAATGAACCTGTTATTTTTGGTACACCAGTTGTCTTAAATACAACTTTAATTCTTCCATTTATTTTAGCACCTTTATTAACACAAATTCTTGCTTATGGATTAACAGTTATTGGTGTACTACCAGTTTTAATTGGTTATCAAATTCCTTGGACTATGCCACCTATTATTAGTGGATTTATTCAAGGTGGATGGCGAGTAGCGTTATTCCAATTGTTTAGTATATTCTTAACATTTGCAATATATTATCCGTTCTTCAAAACAATTGATAAACAAGCATGTCAAGAAGAGTTAACAATAGAAGAATCAAAATAAAAAGATTTGTTCTATGAAATTGAGGAGGTAGGGTATGAGTAGTAAACCAAATATATTGTTATTTGTTGCAGATCAAATGCGTTGTGATTCATTACATCACATGGGAAATAATGCTTCAGTAACACCAAACTTAGATAGTATTTTAAATGATGGAATATCGTTTGAAAATGCTTATTGTCAAAATCCAGTATGTGTTCCATCTCGTTGTAGTTTTTTAACAGGATTATATCCTCATACAACAGGTCATAGAACAATGCATTATTTACAAAGAGATGAATCAGAACCAAATATTTTAAAAGAAATGAAAGAGAATGGTTATGAAGTTATCTGGATTGGTAGAAATGATGTTGTTCCTGCTGATAGAAGTAAAACAGCATATTGTGATGAATATTATGATGGAATATCATTTGAAAACAAACGTGATTCAGTCAATAATGATTTTCGTCAAATGGGAGCAGGTTTATCAAATGATCAGGATATAAATGATGATAACTTTTATTCGTTCTATATAGGTAAATTAAAAGATTCAAATGGTTATGGGAAAGTGGATTGGAATTGTATTCAAAGTACTTTAGATTATATTGAAAGAAAAAGCAAAGAAGATAATGGGAAACCATTCTTTATATACTGTACAATTTCATTTCCACATCCTCCATATGCATGTGAAGATCCATGGTATTCAATGATTAATAGAGAACTTTTATCATTAAGAAGACCTAATATATCAACGCTTAAGAAAAGAGCAAGTATGTTATATGGAATAGAATCAAAACAAAACTTACAAAATTGGTCTGAAGAAAGATTTAATGAGTTAAGAGCAACATATCTTGCGATGGTTTCAAGATTTGACCATCAATTTGGATTAATAACTGATAAGTTAAAAGAGAATCATCTTTATGATGATACAAATATCTTTGTTTATAGTGATCATGGTGATTATACAGGTGATTACAATATTGTTGAAAAAGTTCAAAACTGTTTTGAAAATCCAATAAGTAATATACCGTTACTTATAAAACCATCAAAGCATTTTGAAGTAAAACCTAGAAAGACAAAAGCTTTAGCTGAACTGTTAGATTTACCAGCTACAATAGCAGATATGTGTGGTTTTAAATTATCATATAGTCAGTTTGGTAAGTCATTGGTTCATGTATTCGCTGGTGAAGAAGAGCATAAAGATGCTGTCTTCTGTGAAGGTGGAAGAATCCATGGTGAAGAACAAGCAATGGAAAAAGGACACGGTCCAAGTTCACCATATTGGCCTAGATTGGATACTCAATCAAGTGAAGGACCAGAACATACTAAAGCATTAATGTGTCGTATAGGAAATTATAAGTATACTTATAGACTTTATGAAACTGATGAATTATATGATTTAGAAAAAGATCCAAATGAATTATTTAATCAAATAGATAATCCTGAATATAAAGAATTGGCTTTAAAGTTTAAAGAAAGAATTTTATACTATTATATGGAAACATCTGATTTTGTACCAAACGGAAAAGACAAAAGATGATTATAGCTATTTATATTTTTGTTATCTTTCTAGCAACGACTTTAGGAGCCGTTGCTGGATTAGGTGGCGGAGTTATCATAAAGCCAATTTTAGATCTTATTGGTTATCATGATGCAAGTACAATTGTTTTTATTTCTTCATGGGCAGTATTATCAATGGCTATCTATTCTACAATAAAACAAGCTTATAGTGGAATAAAAATAGATTGGATAATAACTTCTACGGTTGCTATTGGAGCAATACTTGGAGGATATATTGGAAATATAATTTTTGATTACTTGCTTCTTATGATTGATTCAACATTAGTTAATATTGTCCAAGCACTATTGTTGAACTCCCTTTTAATATTTGTACTTTTCAATATAAATAATAAGAATAGTTTATGTATTCAAAATAAAATTATATTTGTAATCATTGGATTTTTATTGGGTGTAACCTCTAGTTTTTTAGGAATAGGTGGTGGTCCAATAAATGTAGCAGTTTTTACTTTCTTCTTCTCAATGGATTTGAAGAAAGCAACAATCTATTCAATAGCAACAATTTTGTTTTCACAAAGTTCAAAACTGATAACTATAGCAATGACTGTAGGTTTTGAAAAATATGATTGTTCTATACTTCTTTATATTATTCCAACAGCAATTGTTGGAGGAATAGTTGGTTCATATTTTAATAAGAAACTTAATAATCATAATATAGCAAAAATATTTAAGATATCAGTGATGTTTATTATTTTTATTAATATCTTAATTCTTTTTAAAAATATATTTTAAGTTCATATAAATAAGCTACACTTAAATCTGATGAGAAGATACTAAGTGTAGTTTTTTAATACGATAAACTCATATTTATATGAATCATGAGTTTCGCTTATATAGAACTATTATCTGATTATATTTAGGTTATGTGTAAATGTAAAAGTTATAACTATTTAAATATAGTTTAAAAAACATTGGTATAATCAACTCTTTTTTAATTTATGGAGATGAGCTCATTTGTGGGAATAACAAAATTTTGGTATAATAAACAAGAAAGAAGGTGTTTGAGTGATAGAGTTTAAGAAAGTGTCAAAGGTTTATGCAAATAATAAAGTTGCTGTTGAGAATATAAATTTGAAGTTTGAAACAGGTGAATTTATTTGTATTATTGGTTCTTCTGGAAGTGGAAAGACAACTTGTTTAAGAATGATTAATCGTATGAATTTACTAACTTCAGGAAGTATTTTAATTGATGAAAGAGATATAAAAAAAATAAATCCAGTAGAATTACGTCGCCATATTGGTTATGTTATTCAACAAATTGGATTGATGCCACATATGAGTATCTATGATAATATTGCGATGGTTCCAAGATTATTAAAATGGTCAGAAGATAAGATTCAAGAAACTGTTAAAGAACTTATGAAAAAAGTAAATTTACCAGAAAGTTTCTTAGATAGTTATCCTTCAGAATTATCAGGAGGACAACAACAAAGAGTAGGTGTTATTAGAGCTTTAGCAGCTAATCAAGAAATTATTTTAATGGACGAACCTTTTGGAGCATTAGATCCAATAACACGAGCAAGTCTTCAAAACCTTATTAAAAAAATTCAAAAGGATATGAAAAGAACAGTTGTCTTTGTAACTCATGATATGGATGAAGCATTACAATTATCAGATCGTATTGTGATTATGGATAAGGGAAAAGTGATTCAGTTTGATACTCCACAAAATATTATGCAGCATCCTGCTAATGATTTTGTAAGAGATATGATAGGAAAAGATCGTTTAAATCAAGCAACATTTGATTATGAAACTGTTGATACTATTATGATGAAAAGTCCTGTAACAATTAGTTATAATGCTCATCGTAATGATGCTCTTAAATTAATGAGAGAAAGACATGTTGATACATTGTTTGTTGTGGATGAAAGTTATAATTTAATTGGATTTGTAGATATTTTTAATGTTGAAAAAATACGTGAAAACAATAAACTTATATCTGAGTATGTTAAAGAAACTACATGTATGAATAAAAGTACACTTATAAGAGACGCCATATATTATATTAATCATTTGGGATATAGAAATATTCCTGTTATTGATGATGATGGAAAATTATTAGGATTGATTACTCGTGCTTCAATAGTAGATTTTATCTGTTCAGGATTTTGGGCTGATTATGAACCAAGTGATGAAGCAGAATCTATATTGAGTACAACAGATATAACTGATTTTGAAGGTTCTAAAGATGATTGATTTTTTAAATAGTAATGGCGTTGTTCTTTTAGAAAAAATAGGGGAACATTTATTCATATCAATATCAGCTTTATTATTGGGTGTTTTGGTGGCAGTTCCTTTAGGCATTCTTTTAACAAATACCAAAAGGATTGCACAGTTATTTATTTCAATATGTTCAGTTTTACAAACGATACCATCTTTAGCTTTACTTGCTATAATGGTTCCATTCTTTGGAGTTGGTAAATTACCAGCAGTTGTTGCTTTGTTTATTTATTCTTTATTACCAATCTTAAGAAATACTTATTTAGGTATGATGGGAGTTGATAAAGGAATACTAGATGCAGCTAAAGGAATGGGAATGACAAGAACTCAAATTATACTCAAGGTTCAGACTCCTCTTGCCATACCTGTTATTATGTCAGGAATTCGTTTAAGTGCTGTTTATGTTATAGCATGGGCGACAATTGCTGCATATATTGGTGCTGGAGGATTAGGTGATTTTATATTTGCAGGGTTAAATAATTTTAATTTTTCATTTATATTAGGTGGAACAATACCAGTTACTGTGTTGGCACTTATTTTAGATTTAACTTTAGGAAAGTTAGAAAAATTATTAATACCTCGTACAACTTCAAAAAAGGAGGTTGTATAATATGACTAAGAAAAAAATAAGTCTATTCTTTTTAATGCTTTGTTTGTTATTAACAGGGTGTTCTTTTCCTGGACTAGGTAAAAGTGTTGGTAATGATGGAATTGTTGTAGCTGGTGGGAATACAACAGAACGACAAATTCTTGCTGAAATGATGATGCAAATGACAAAACATTATTTACCAGAATCAGATGTTTCATTAATTAATAATTTAGGTTCAACATTATTGATTTTACAATCATTACAACGTAGTGATACAAATGTATCTGGAGCTATGTATACAGGGACATCTTTAGTTGGTGAATTAGGGTTAACGCCTACTAGTGATGCTGATAAAGCAATGGAACAAGTTGTAAAGGGTTATGATGAAAAATATAACATGGTTTGGTTTCCATCATATGGTTTTGAGAATACGTATGCTTTTATGGTCTCTAGAAAGTTAGCAGAAAAGTATAACTTAAAAAAGGTTAGTGATTTAAAGCAATATGCAGATACTTTAAAGGCTGGCGTTGATACATCTTGGATTAAACGACAAGGTGATGGTTATGAAGGATTTAAAGAACTTTATGGTTTTGATTTTGAAGCTGTTTTACCAATGGAAATAGGATTGGTTTATAATGCAGTATATGAAGATAAGATGGATGTTGTTTTAGGGTATTCAACAGATGGAAGAATTTCTTCTTATGATCTTGTTTTATTAGAAGATGATTTACATTTGTTTCCACCTTATCAAGCAAGTCCTGTTGTCACAAAAGACTTATTAAGAAAGTTTCCAGATATGGAAACAATATTATTAAAATTAGAAGGAGAAATAACGACTTCTACAATGCAAGAATTGAATCGTTTATCAGATGAAGAACATTTAGAACCATATACTGTAGCTGAACAATTCTTAAAAGAACATAATTATTTTGAAGATAAAAAAGTCACTCATTTAGATAAAAGAGACTTATATAAAGATATTATTAGTGATATTCTTCCACTAACAGAAAGGGAGTAAATGTATGCAAATTTTTATTGATTATTTTATGCAAAATGGTTCATATATATGGATGCAATGTTGGCGACATTTCTTAATTTCTATTTATGGAGTTTTATTGGCAGCAGCTGTTGCTATACCATTAGGGATCTATATAGCAAGAAGATATAAATTATCTGTTGTTATTATTTCATTGGCTAATATTATTCAAACAATTCCTTCTCTTGCTTTATTATCAGTATTAATGGTTGGTTTAGGATTAGGACCAAATACTGTTATAGCAACTGTATTCCTATATTCATTACTTCCAATTCTTAAAAATACAGTAACAGCAATTAACGAAGTTGATGAAAGTTTACTGGATGTTGCTAAAGGAATGGGAATGACAAAACATCAAATTCTTACAAAAGTAGAACTTCCATTAGCTTTATCTGTGATTATGGCAGGTATTAGAAATGCTTTGGTTGTTGCTATTGGAGTGACTGCTACTGGAACATTTATAGGTGCAGGAGGATTAGGAGATATTATTTCTAGAGGAATTAATATGTCTAACGGAAGTGCTGTTATTTGGGCAGGAGCTATTCCAACTGCTTTAATGGCTGTTATTTGTGATTATCTACTAGGATTGGTTGAAAAGAAACTATCTAGAAAAGTCTAAGTTGTATTTCTACAACTTTTTCTTTTATTAATATATTTGCTTATTGCATATAAATATAAAGAAATGTATAATATATGTAAGAAAATAAAAAAAGTTTTCAATAAAAAAAGAAAAATGAAGAAAATCTTTGTATATAGAAGTAAGGGAGTTAAAACTCAGAAAGGAAACTAATATATATGAAGAATACGTATAATAAGAGAATACCAGATATTTGTTCAGATTACTTCTTTCATTATCTTATGCAACAATCTGCTCTTCTTAGAAAAGAACTATGCATTTATTTATCGCATGATGATCATATTATCTCTACAACAGTTGAATACAATGATACATATGGAACAACAAACAAAGGAAAAAAGTACATTATGGATATTGTCGTTAAAGATGATAAGGACAGATATTATAATTATGAAATGCAAAATGGAAACATATCAGATAATGATATGAAAAGATTTCAAATCTATGCAATGAGATTAGTAGATAGACAAATGAATGAAAGAGAAAGTATAAATCATGTTCATAAGGTTAGACAATTGATTATTTATACAGGAAGAGCAATTCAAGACTTTGAACATTATCAACATAAAGTTAATCTTTATGATAAAAGGTATCAAGTTTTATTAAGAAAAGGATTAATTACAATGAACTTTATACAAATACAAAAAAAGGAGGAAGAAGAAATGGAAGTCATGAGTAGAGGATTACAAGAAGTGATGATGTTATTTGCGGATAAGGATAATTACAAGAAGGAACAAAAGACAGAATTAGGAAAGGAAGTTGTAGAGTTATATAAAAAGTTTGTAACATCAAAGGATTATATACCTTACTTACAGATGGAAAGAGATAAATGGGTTATTGATTATAGAATGCAAGAACATTGGGATGCAGGAATTACTCAAGGTAAAGAGGAAGGACTTGAAGAAGGGCTAATTAAAGGTAAAGAGGAAGGACTTGAAGAAGGACTGATTAAAGGTAAAGAAGAAGGAATTGAGGAAGGACTGATTAAAGGTGAAATTAATGGGAAGTTAAAAAGTTTAAATGAAATGATAAAGCAGAAATATCAAGTTGATTCAATGGATTGGTTAAAGAAATGTAATGAAGAACAGTTGGATAAAGTGATTGCTTTGATATTCAAAGATTTAACTTATGATGAATTGAAGGAAGAAACAACAAAATAAAGGGAAGAAGGTATAAAAGTAATGGCATCATTTATAGATAACGATAATTATAGTAAAGAACAAAAGGTAGCATTAATAGACGAAGTTGTAAAGCTATATAAAGAGTTCGTAGCGTCAGATGATTATATACCCTACTTACAAATGGAAAGAGATAAATGGGTTATTGATTATAGAATGCAAGAACATTGGGATGCAGGTTATGAAGAAGGTCTTAGGCTAGCTAGAGTTAATAGAAGCAGGTTAGAACGTTTAAAAGAAGCAAAATTACTGATAAATGGGAAATATCAGAGAGATGATTTAGAATGGTTGGATGAATGTAATGAAGAACAATTAGGTAAAGTTGTTACTCTTGTTTTTAAAGATTTAACTTATGATGAGTTAAAAGAAAAAATTGTTGAATAACAAAAGCCCTTAATTATAAAAAATATAATTAAGGGTTATTCTTTTTAGTTATAAATTTTAAATCAAATAATATTGAATCAATCATATTTTGAGGAATATTATAATTTTGATTACTAAGAATATTTTTGATAAAAACAGATTCTTCTTGAGATAAAGAATAATATAAATTTCTGTTGTCAATTGCCTTTTTAATTAAGTCATTATAAGCTCTATGAGAAGAATATAAGATAAGTAAATAAGGTAACCTATCCCAAGCATTCTCTTTTAAAAGTAACTTAAATAAATATGATTTCATATACAGATTATTATTATCACTGATATATTCGTTATAAATAGTCTTTGCTCCAAATTTTAGCTGATTATACTTAATTGCTAAAAACGCTTGTTTAGATATAGAAATATGTTGGCTAAATAGATATTTCCAGTATATATCTTTACCTGTATGTTTTAATAAGCGACTTAAAGACCATAATGTTGCAGAGACATAGCGAGGGTTGTCATCTTCTAGATAAGAAAGAATATATTGAGCATCACTTTCTTTTCCACATTCACCAATACCATATACAGCATAAATATGATTGAGAGAATTTTTATAGAATTCTAAGATATCAAACTGAGTATGTTTTCTAAGAATAAAACGAGTAAAGTCTCGAATAGAAGCACAAGGGTCTAATAAATATTTTTCTAGATTAATCCAACTATTTTGAACAATGTGATACTTACGATATAGAGCTTGTTTTCTTATATATGAGCTTTTATGATTTAAGTATTCAAGAAGTTCTTGATCTGTTAAGGTTAAGTTTTGTAAAAGATATTTCATGATTAATAATTGACAGAAACTATTCTTTTCATAGGATAAACATATTTTATAATCTAAAATATTTAATGGAAGAATAATCTTGTATATTGATTTGCGTGTTTTAAGATCAAAAGATTGTATATTAGAAATAAGGGATGAATCAGTTTTATTAATTATATGAGTAATAACTTCTTTTTTTATTATATCAAGATGTTCACTATCTCTTCTTTGAGATTTTTCAATCTTATCAATAACATAAAGAGAAGATAAGAGTTCGTTTAAAGAACATTCATTTATTTTATTTATAGAATGTTTAAAAGAAATATTTTTGATAATATCAACCCAATCATTTAATCGTAACAAAATAAAAGGAAAAGTATCAGGATAGTAAATGAGATCATTTAAGCATTTCTCTCTATAATATCCATTAGGATGATAAGTTCCAATAGTTAATAAATAAGCATAGATTCTTTTATTTGAAAAACATTTTTTATAATAATGAATATCAACATCTTTCCAATTTATATTCCAATCAATAGAAGTAAACTCTTTAAAATGTTCAAGAGTACTTATCAGTTCAGGAAGAGTTTGATATTGTAGATATTCATAAATCATATGACCAGCTTTTATAATATCATTTTTCTGATGAGAAGCGATAACAGTATAACAAGTCACAAGATCATTTATATCATGAATATAATCAAGGGAATGAAATTTATTCATAACAGGATCACTGATAATAACTGTTTTTTTAAAGAACATTAAAACTCCCTCCTTATATTAATATGCCGTTACAATGGTCTATTTCATGTTGTATAATTTGAGCAGTATAATCAGAATATGTTTTGATTCTCTTCTTCATATCAATATCAAGATATTCTATTTTTATCTTTTGATATCTCACAACATCTTTTTGGCCATCATGACTTAAACACCCTTCTTTTGTTTGATATGTTTCTTTTGAAGTTTGAATAATGTGGGGATTTATCATAACAGTATAAGCATTATTTTCTTGAAATATAATAATATTTTTTAAATAACCAATCATATTGGCTGCCATACCAACACATCTCTCTTTGTTTTCTTGAATAGTATCTATTAAATCATCAACAATATATAAGTCATCATTACTAGCATCTGTTGATTTTTGGGCTAGAATAAAATTATCTTTAACAATTTCTTTAATCATTTTTAAGTCCTCCATATTACAAGTATAAAGAATATAAAGAGATATGAAAAGATAAAAAGCATTTAATTTGATAAAGAACGAGGAACATATATAATAAGCAAAAGGAGTGATTCTTATGTTAAAAGATGGAGATATTGTTTATTTTTTAGTAAACGGATATATCATGAATGGAACGGTTGTTCATATAAAAGAAAAGGGAAAAGATTATACTTTTCAAATAGATGGTTATGGTGGATGTGGAGGACAACATATTATAAGTTCAATACAAATTCATCATACAATCTTTCTAAGTGAACAGGAAGCTAATCTGTATAAAGATAATCCGCAAATGTATCTACAAATATCATGTTAAAAACATAGATATTTGATAAAGATATTGTTATACTATAGAAGTATAGAAAAGAGGTGTTTGTATGAATGATGATATAATCGTTGCAATTGCGACAAGTCGTTTAGAAGCAGCAATATCAATTATTAGATTAAGTGGTAAAGATGTTATTGCATTTGTACAAAATATATTTACTGGAAAGATTATCAATAAAGAAACTCATACAATTACTTATGGATATATTAAAGATGAAGCAGAAAGAATTGATGAAGTTTTGGTTAATATATATCGAGGAACAAAAACATTTACTGGTGAAGAAATGGTAGAGATTAATTGTCATGGGGGTATTTACATTACTCAAAAAGTTTTAAATTTATGTTTAAAAAAAGGGGCAAGACTTGCAGAACGTGGAGAGTTTTCTAAACGTGCATTCTTAAATGGAAGAATAGATTTATCTCAAGCGGAAGCTATTAGTGATTTGATTACTGCTAAAAATGATTATGCTAGTGAGCTTGCATTAAAAGGTATTCAAGGAAATATTAGTCATTTTATTGAAGATTTAAGAGAAGACTTAATTAAGATTATTACACAAATAGAAGTCAATATAGACTATCCCGAATATGATGATGTTGAAGAATTAACAGCTGATTCATTATTACCTAGAAGTATTGTTTTAAAGGAAAAAATGGATCATATTATTGATTCATCTAAAAATGTTCATTTATTAAAAGATGGTATTTCAACAGTTATTATAGGAAAACCTAATGTTGGAAAATCAAGTTTATTAAATGCTTTATTAAAAGAGGATAAAGCTATTGTTACTGATATTGCTGGAACAACCAGAGATGTTGTTGAAGGTACAATTCGTTTAGATCAATTGGTTTTGAATATGATTGATACTGCTGGAATAAGAGAAACAGAAGATATAGTAGAAAATATTGGTGTTAAGAAATCTAAAGAATTAATACATAAAGCTGATCTTGTTTTATTAGTTATTGATGGTTCTCATAAGTTAACAGATGAAGATAAGAAATTATTAGAATTATCTGAGAATACAAATAGAATTATTGTTGTGAATAAGAAAGATCAAGGTGTTATCCAAGATATTCAAGGGATTTCTATTAGTGCTAAAGATTTAGATATAGAGCCACTTATTCAAGAAATAAAGACAATGTTTGAATTAGGTAAGATAACTTCAGGACAAGAAGATATTCTAGCTAATGCAAGACAAATACAGTTATTAGAGAAGGCAAGACAAGCCTTAAATATTTCAATTGAAGCAATGAAGAATCAAATACCTACTGATTTGATTGTAACTGATTTGTATGAATGTTGGGAAAATTTAAAAGAAATTCTTGGAGAAAGAGCAAAAGAAGATTTATTAGATGAATTATTTAAACGCTTTTGTATAGGGAAATAAAATGAGTCAATATAAAATATTATCTGAAAGATTTTATAAGTTCTTTAAGTATTCAATAAGAATCTGTTTAGTGAGTTTGGGTGCTTATCTTATTGTAACAGCAATCAATACAAATAACTCTACTTTAGATATAGTGAGCTATTTCTTACTAATCCTAACTATGGCAACTGCTTTTGAATCATCAGTATTATATTTACTATATATCGTTTTAAGAAATAAGTAACATAGAGGTTTTCTCTATGTTTTCTTTTGACCTGTATGTACGTACATGATAGAATGTAAAAGAGGTGATTCTATGTCAAAGTATGAAGAAATATATAAAAAGATTTTAAATAAAATAGAGAATGGTGAATATAAAGTTGGAGATGTTTTGCCTGGCGAATTTGAAATGATGAAGATATTTGATTCATCTAGAGATACAATTAGAAAAGCACTTCTTTTATTAGTGCAAAATGGTTATATACAAAAGTCTAAAGGGCGAGGAAGTATTGTCTTAGATTTTAATCGTTATGATTTTCCAGTTTCTGGGGTAGTGAGTTTTAAAGAGCTAGCTTCTAAAATGAATCAAAAGGTAGAGACTCAGGTTATTTGTTTAGAAAAAATTCATCCTGATCAAAAGATGAAAAAAGTTTTTGATATTACTGATAATGATTATATTTGGATGATTGAAAGAGTAAGAAAAATAGATGATGAAGCAGTCATACTTGATATAGATATTTTAGATGCTCAAATTATTCCAAATATAACTATGCAAATAGCTCAAAATTCTTTATATGAATATATAGAAAATGATTTGGGTCTAACAATTGCATATGCAAGTAAAGAAATTACATGTCAACATGTGAGTGGTTTAGACAAACAATTATTGAATATAAATAATTTTGATACGATTGTTAATGTTGAGTCATATACACATTTAGATGATGCAAGAGTCTTTCAATACACATCATCACGTCATCGACCAGATAAATTTAGGTTTATTGACTTTGCAAGAAGACAGAAGAATGTTTAAAAGCATTCTTTTTTTATAAACTCTTGACATACATGTACGTACATGTTAAAGTATGGATAAAGATGTACGTACATGTACAAAGAAAAGGAGAGGAAATATGGGAAAGTTTAATCAAGATGTTAAGGATCTTCTTCATTATATTGGTGGAAAAGATAATGTTGAAGCTGTATCTCACTGTGTAACAAGAATGAGATTTGTTTTGGTAAAACCAGAAAATGCGGATATTGAAAAGATTGAAAGTATTCAATCTGTAAAAGGAACTTTTACACAATCGGGGCAGTTTCAAGTGATTATTGGTAATGATGTTCAATCGTTTTATAATGAGTTTATTGATGTAAGTGGATTAGAAGGAGTAAGTAAGGATAATGTAAAGAAAGCTGCTCAATCACAACAAACAAAAATACAAAAAATCATGGGGAATCTTGGTGAAATCTTTGCTCCAATTATTCCAGCATTAATTTGTGGTGGGTTAATCTTAGGTTTTAGAAATTGTATTGATTCAATAAAGTTTCTTGAAGATGGGACGAAGACATTAGTTGAAGTTTCACAGTTTTGGAATGGTATTGATAGTTTCTTATGGCTTATTGGAGAAGCTATATTTCACTTTTTACCTGTTGGTATAGTTTGGTCAATTACTAAGAAGATGGGAACAAGTCAAATTCTAGGGATCGTATTAGGAATAACACTTGTATCTCCACAACTTTTAAATGCGTATGCAGTTGCTTCTACGCCAGTTAGTGAAATACCTGTATGGAACTTTGGGTTTGCACAGGTTCAAATGATTGGTTATCAAGCACAAGTTATACCTGCAATTCTTGCTGGTTTCTCTCTTGCGTATTTTGAAAGATTCTTTAGAAAAATAACACCAGAGGTTATTAGTATGATTGTTGTTCCATTCTTTTCATTATTGTTAGCAGTTATTTTAGCACACACAATTTTAGGACCAATAGGATGGACAATTGGGAATTGGATTTCTGATATTGTATGGGGTGGTTTAACATCATCACTTAATTGGCTATTTGCAGGTGTCTTTGGATTCTTATATGCACCACTTGTTATTACAGGGTTACATCATATGACAAATGCAATTGACACTCAATTAGTAAGTAACTTTGGTGGAACAATACTTTGGCCAATGATTGCTTTATCTAATATTGCTCAAGGTTCAGCTGTACTTGCAATGATTATCTTACAAAAAAAGAATGAAAGAGCACAACAAGTATCAATACCAGCATGTATTTCATGTTATTTAGGAGTTACTGAGCCAGCATTATTTGGAGTAAATTTAAAGTATATGTTCCCATTTATTTGTGGTATGGTAGGTTCTTCGTTAGCTGCAATATACGCAGTCGCAACAGGAACAATGGCAGCCTCTATAGGGGTTGGTGGTATTCCAGGTATTTTATCTATTTTACCTGAATTTATGTTAAATTTCTTTATCGCAATGATTATCGCAATAATTGTTCCATTTACTTTAACACTCATTTTAGGAAAGAAAAAATTAACAACTGAAGATTTAAATGGAAATATAAAAGCAAAACATATTAATTTTATATCACCAATTCAAGGAAATGTTTTAAAACTTGAACAAGTAGAAGATAAAGTTTTTTCTGAAGGTTTAATGGGAGAAGGATATGCAGTTGAAATAGATAAAGAAGAAGTTATTGCTCCTTTTGATGGGGAGATTATTATGACTTTTCCAACAAAGCATGCATATGGAATAAAACGAAGTGATGGAGTAGAAGTATTAATTCATTTAGGAATTGATACAGTTGAGTTAGAAGGACAAGGTTTTGAAAGTTATGTTGAAGTAGGAGATATTGTTAAACAAGGAGATTTGATTGCAAAAGTTGATTTGGATTATATTGCAAAAAAAGGCAAGTCACTTGTTTCACCAATAATTATAACATCAGGACAACATGTAGAATTAGTTGATGATAAAAAGTTAGTTGATAATATGGAAATTATAAAGATTGTATAGTGAGGTAAAAATATGGATTTTCAAGATAAAGTAGTATATCAGATTTATCCAAAATCATTTCATGATGCTAATGGAGATGGTTTAGGTGATTTAAAAGGTATTACACAAAAGTTAGATTATTTGTCATTATTAGGTATTGATTATATATGGATAAGCCCATTCTTTGTATCACCACAAAATGATAATGGATATGATGTTGCGGATTATAGAAAAATTGATCCAAGATATGGAACAATGGAAGACTTAGAAGAGTTAATTGAAGAAGCAAAAAAAAGAAATATCTATTTAATGTTTGATATGGTTTTTAATCATACTTCAATTTATCATGAATGGTTTCAAAAAGCATTAAAAGGTGATCGTAAATATAAAGATTATTATTTCTTTAAAAAACCAGTTGAAGGACAAATGCCAACCAATTGGGTATCTAAATTTGGTGGTCCAGTATGGGAATATGTAAAGGATTTTAATGAATATTATTTGCATTTATTTGATAAGACACAAGCAGATCTAAATTGGGAAAATGAAGATGTTCGTAATGAGTTAGCTGATATTGCTAATTTCTGGTTAGATAAAGGAGTTAAAGGATTTAGATTAGATGTTATTAATTTGATTGATAAAACGGCTTTTGAAAATGATTATGAAGGTATTGGAAAAAGATTTTATACAGATGGAGATAAAGTTCATACTTATCTTCATGAATTAAATGAGAAAACATTCGGAAGAATGAAAGATGCTATTACTGTAGGAGAAATGTCTGCCACAACAATCAATCATTGTGTAAGATATACAAATCCTCAAAATAAAGAATTACACATGGCATTCAATTTCCATCATCTTAAAGTAGACTATAAAGATAAAGAAAAATGGACGCTTATGGATTTTGATTTCTCAGAACTTAAAGAATTATTTCATACATGGCAAGTCGGTATGCAAGAAGGAAAAGGATGGAATGCATTATTCTATAACTGTCATGATCAACCAAGAAGTCTATCAAGATTTGGCAATGATAAACAATATCATAAAGAATCAGCAAAAATGTTAGCAACTTCTATTCATATGCAAAGAGGAACTCCTTATATTTATCAGGGTGAAGAAATAGGAATGACAAATGCTTATTATACTGATATCAATCAGTATAAAGATGTAGAAACAACTAACTACTATTATATATTAAAGGAACAGGGTTTAAGTGAAGAAGAAATTCATGCGATTTTACAATCAAAGTCTAGAGATAATTCTAGAACGCCAGTGCAATGGGATGATAGTGATTATGCAGGATTCTCTAAGGTAGAGCCATGGATAGAGGTTATTTATAATTATAAAGATATTAATGTTAAAAAGTCACTTGAAGATAAAGACTCTATTTTCTATTATTATCAAAAGCTCATTAAGTTAAGAAAAGAATATAAAGTTATTTCTGAAGGGATTTATACACCTTTAATAGAAGATCATAAACAAGTTTATGCATTTTCAAGAGATTATAAAGATGAAAGCTTAATTGTAGTAAATAACTTTTATGGTAAAGAGTGTGAGATCAATATTGATAATTTAGATAAGTATGATATCTTATTATCTAATTATGATGATAGTCAGGCAAAGGGAAAAATAATTTTAAGACCATATGAATCAATTGTGTTTTATAAGAATTCATAGAAATATACAGTTATTAAAAAGATAAGTACAAAACAAAGTACCGTTTTATGGTACTTTGTTTTGTTATATGAGTTGTAGTCATATAAAAAGGTATGAGATACCAAAAAATGTAATCGCTTTCAAACAAGGGGAGATGATATTATGTATTTATAAAGGGAGGAGATATTTATGAAGAATTTTAAATTAAAGGCATTATCATTTGTTACTGTTTGTGCAATGGTTCCTTTGAACGCAATGCCAGTAAGTGCTGTAAATGAAGTCACTGGTGATTTCACATTTGATTTGAATGCTGAAGTCTATGATTACGGAGAGGCTATTAACGAGGTAAGTTTTTCAATTTCATCATTAGATAAAACAGGGTTGGCAGCATTAGAAGTTGACAAGGAAACTATTGATGCAGGAACTTTCAAGATTGTAGCAACTTCTACTAATCCTTTTGCTACGAGTACTGGTGCGAATCCATCGTACGGATTATATACTGATGTAGAGAGGGTTATTGAGGATGTTAAGGTATCATCAGATGGGAAAACAGTGTCTGTTGATTTGCAAACAAAATATAATGGGGCTGGTCAGGGAACACTTAACTATGTTGGCGGAACAGTTGCTAGAAATTTATCAATGGATATTACATATAAAGTGGAACAATTAAAACCTTTTTCATTAACAAATGGAACAGTAATTAAAGTAGATTCTACATATAAACAAGGGAAAATTAATAGTTTAGAAGTAGAAAAGTTTAGTGGTGATAGTTACAAAGGAATTAACTATCAATATTATAAACCTACAAATGCTAATGATGGAGAAAAACATCCATTAGTTGTTTGGTTCCATGGAAATGGAGAGGGAGGATATTTAGAAGCACAAAATAATAACTCACAATTAAGAGCAAACAGAGGGGCAGTTTCATTTGCAACTGATGAAGCTCAAAAAATATTTGATGGTGCATATGTTTTAGCACCTCAAGCTCCAGATACTTGGTATAATAACTATAGTAATGGATATATTCAAAAAAGCACTGAAATGATTAGTAAATTTGCTGCTGAAAATAATGTAGATACAGATAGAATTTATGTTTATGGATGTTCAGCAGGCGGATATATGACTTTAAGAATGGCAATAGAAAATCCTAAATTATTTGCTGCTGTAGTGGCGAATTGTCCTGCTATAAATATTGCACCAGAACGTGGTGGAGTAGTGACAACACAAGCAGAAATTGAGTCTATAGCACAGAATAAATTATGGTTAGTTCATGCAGCTGATGATACAACTGTAGTTCCTGATACAAGTTCTAGATGGGTAAAATCTATTTTAAAAGATGCAATTTATACTGAATATAAAAATGTAGCAATTGGGGATGTAGCATATCCTGGACATTGGGCATGGATATACTCAGCATTGAATATGCCAAAAACAGAAGCTGGTGAAAGTTTATGGCAATGGACTGCTAAACAAACTTTATTTGTAGAAAAAGAACCAGAAGTAAAGCCAGAAGTAAAACCAGAAGTAAAACCGGAACAAAAACCAGAAGTGAAACCAGAACAAAAACCAATTGTAGAGACATCAGATACTACTAATTTTGGATATGTTTCTATAATGGGTGCTATATCACTTGTTAGTATATTAAAATTAATAAAAAGAAAAAAAGAGGTAACAGAATAACCGTGGATAATTCCATGGTTTTTTCTTATGTGTATAGTAAGCTTATAAATGGTATGATATAATCTTTTAGAGGTGAGGTTATGGCGACTACAACTATGAATATTGATTATATTATGACAATGGCTAATAATTATGAATTTGATATTGATGAAGTACATATATCAAATAAATTATTTGAGCATTTTAATGAGATACCATCATACTCATTACCAATTTTATTAGATATTTTATGTGTATCTAAGTCAGCGTTTATACAGTTTTATAAGAAAATCGGATATAAAAACTATACAGATCTAAAAGAGGATTTTGCTTTTAGTAAGATTATTAGAAAAAAGCAAATTATGGATAGGCATAGAAATTTTAGTTTAACTAAAGTACTTCCTATTATGGAACAATTGAGTGGTAAAAGCATAGATATAAATGAAATTGATTTGGTTTGCCAAGAGATAAATAAAAGTAATAAAGTTATATTTTATGGATCATCAACTCTGTTAAATAAAATAAATGATTTTCAATTGGATATGAAAATATTGGGAAAAGATGTTCAAACCAGTTCTACAAAAAATGAAAAAACAATAGTGCCAAATAATGGAGATTTAATATGTATATGTTCTTCAACAGGAAGGTTGTTTTGGAGTTGTGAGGGAGTTTTTCAAGATAAAGTAGTCAATTCTTTAAATAAAAAAGTTTTATTTAGCAAAGAAAAATTAGAAATCAAAGGTATTGATTATAATATATATACCAATACATTTAATGATTATTATGAAATGCATTATCTTTATCTATTTTATTTAGATTTAATAAAAGTAAGATACTATGAAATATATGTTAGAGGACAACAACTATGATAATAGGTAAAATACTTATGGTTCTAAATAGTTGTGATAATGAGAGTATTGATTATTTGATAAGTAAGCGTACCTTAGAATTAAGAACCTCTATAAAAAAATACTCATTAGATTCTTTTATTGAAGAAATTGGTGTTTCAAAGACTTCAATGATAAGGTATTTAAAAAAAATAGGAATTGATAGATTTACAAGATATAAAGAAGTTATTTATGAAGAAAGCATCAAAACATATGTTGATATGAAATATTTAAAAGAGAATATAACTCATCAAAAAATATCTAAAGATTCATTTATACTGTATAAAAAAATTGAAGGTAAAAAAAGGATATTTATTTTAGGGGATGGAAATAGATTTTCATTAATATTGTATCAAAAGGCATTGATTTATCTAGGTGTATTTATAGAAATACCTGTCTATATCGGAAGTGAAGAAGATATAATGAGTTGTTATAATATTGGAAATGATGATTTGGTTATTATCGTGAGTTTACATGAGCCTTATGATACGTTTTTATCTAATAGAACACTTTTTTATAGAGAGGGTAGATATCTAAACTTTATGTCTAATTGTGATGTTGGGTTTATTGGTATGCCATCACATTATCTTCATGAAGATTTATCTTTTGCTTTATATATTAAAGAGGACTATTTTGATCAAAAACTTATAGAATTTATTAAATTATTTCATGATTTATCACTAGTGAAAATGAAAGAAAGTGATATTGATGATTATATATAAGACATTAAAGATATAATGATTAAATATTTTAGAAAGAAGGAATGGGTATGAAGACAATTGGATTAATTGGTGGTATGAGTTGGGAGAGTACAGTATCGTATTATCAAATTATTAATAATACAATAAAAGATCAATTAGGAGGATTACATTCAGCTAAAGTATTGCTATATAGTGTTGATTTTGCAGAGATAGAGAAATGTCAAGCAGAGGGTGATTGGAATAAGAGTGCAAGTATATTAACAGATGCTGCTCTAAATCTTGAAAAAGCAGGAGCTGATTTTCTTGCTATATGTACAAATACTATGCATAAAGTTGCGCCACAAATACAAAGTCAAATTCATATTCCGATTATTCATATTGCTGATGCTACTGCTGAAGTTTTAATTAATGAAGGAATTAAGAATGTTGCTTTACTTGGTACAAAGTATACAATGACACAAGATTTCTATAAAGATAAACTTATTGAAAAAGGACTAAATGTTATTATTCCAAGTGATACACAAATAGAAATAGTTAATAACATTATATATAATGAATTATGTCTAGGAATAGTTTCAGATAAATCACGAGAAGTTTATATGAAAATTATTGAGGAACTCAAAGAAAAGGGTGCTGAAGGAGTTATTTTAGGATGTACAGAAATTGGATTATTAATTAAACAACGAGATTCAGTACTACCAGTTTTTGATACAACCGAAATTCATGCAAGAATGATTGCAGAAAAATCATTGTAAGTGAAAAAAAGATAATCAACTCTTATGAGTTTGACTATCTTTTTTCTTTAAATAAATATACATAATAACTCCCGATATAAGAACAAAAATTGAAATAAATTGTGATGTAGATAAAGAACCAACAGCGCCTCTTTCTAAATCACCTCTAAAGAATTCAATAATAAATCTTCCAATACTATAAATAATAAGATATAAACAAGTAACTTGTCCTTTTCTTAATTGTTTAGAAGCAAGATATATTAATAAAGCACAGGCTGCAAAATCAAATAAACTAGAATATATTTGAGTTGGGATTAAAGCAACATTATTAGGTGCTAAAGACGAGTTATGAAATGTAATCGAGAAAAAAGAAGAAGTCTCTGCACCATAACAACATCCAGCAAGGAAACAACCAATACGTCCAAAACCTTGTGCAAGGAAAACCGAAGGCATTGCTATATCGGCATACTGTAAGAAATCAACTTTCAATTTTCTACAGTATATGTAACCAGCTAAAGTACCACCAATAATACCACCATAAACAACATAACCACTTCCAATATCAAACAATAATGAAGGATTAACCATAATCTTATCAAAGATTGTTATATAATATAAAAGTTTAGCACTTATAAATCCAAAAATAACTACAGTAAAGAAAATAGAAAAAATAATATCTGAGTTCATGTTTCTTTTCTTTGCTCTTTGTTCAGCAAGATATAATGAAGCAAACATGCCAATTCCTATCATTAAACCATAACCTTTTATTTCTATACCACCAATTGAGAATAAATCATTATACATATTTTATATCCACCTTTTTAAATTTCATCGATATTATAACATAATCATATCTAAAAATCATTTTTTATTAATATTCGTCTTGTCTTTCTTATAATGCAAAGATTGAATATGTTATAATATAAAAAATGAGGTGAAAATGTGAAAACTTATTCTCATGAAACACCTTTACAATAGCGAAACAAAATATCAGAATAATGACATAATGTTACCAATAAAGTACAACATTATATCATTGTTTTTTGATATAATATAAAAAGGAGGAACCTTTATGAATAAAAAATATGATGAAGATTTATTAGTGAAAATGAAAGATAAACAATATATTGATCAAAAGAATGGCATTGATATATTAATAAAACCTATTCCAGAGTGTGATGAAGATGGAATGATGGATCCACGTTTATATCATGATAATAAGAAAATGGCAACAATGATGAAGTTCATACCAAAAAGTATGTTAAAAATGGATGCATCACCTAAATCAATCAAAAGATTAAGAGAAATGTTTAATGGAGTTAAGAGTGTTTCTGTAACTTCTTCTCAAATAGAAGTTTTAAAACAATCAATTAAAGGATTAGATAATAATGATATTCCTATTCAAATCTATTTACCAATAGAAAGAAAAGAACAAATGCCAATTCTTTACTATATTCATGGTGGTGGTTTCTTTGCTGGACATATGGGCGTAGTGGATGAACTTATAAAGATGATAGTTGAAAAATTTAATATATTAGCAGTTTCTATTGATTATCGTTTGGCCCCAGAAAATCCTTATCCTAAAGGACATGAGGATTGTTATGAAGGACTTAAATGGGTTTATCAGAATATGGAACAGCATGGTGGGGATGTACAAAATATCTTTGTAGCTGGAGATAGTGCTGGAGGTAATTTAACTCAATATTGTACAACAAGAGATTTGGAAGATCATACTCATATGATAAAAGGTCAATTATTGTTATATCCTACTGTTAATATGTGTGGTGAAGATGATCAATACTCACATTGGAGTATTGATAAATATCAAATGCATCCATCTCATAAGAAAGTTATTGAAGCAACTTTATCTATGATGAATGGCGATGAAGGAATGACGAGTTTACTTGGTGATATTTTAGGAACAACTGATGTTCGTAATATTTATTTAAGTCCTTATATTATGAATCCTAAAGGATTACCACCAACATTTATAACTGTAGGTGAACATGATTTCCTTTGTATTGAATGTCTTGCATTTGCTAAGAAATTAGTGGAAGCTAACGTGGAAACAGAAATTGTTGTTTATAAAGGAATGGGACATGCATATGGAGATAATATTGGTGTTTATCCACAAAGTGAAGATTGTGCTATAGAAATGGGCCAATTTATTTTAAAACATAGTCAATAGCTAAATAAAAAAATAGACTCAGGTGAGTCTATTTTCTAAAAGCTGTTCCAAAATGTAAAGCAATATAAGCTAATTCATGTTCATTAAATGCCTTACCATAATGTTTTTCAACAATTTTATTTAATATAAGAGCACAAGCAAATTCTGCTTGATGTTGGCTTTGTATTTGATCCTTTAAAGGATTATCTGTTAATTGTTGATCGTTTTGTAAACGTTCTAAAGCAGGATAGAAGTGTAATGTCATACCAGTATAGAACTCTTTATTCTTTCTTAGATCTAAATCAAGTTCTTCTTTAATAGA